>JBEIGR010000083.1:0-13533 GCA_040381795.1 Verrucomicrobiaceae bacterium
CTTCGAACTCGAAGCCAAATCCTCCCAGCGCAATCCCAAGGGCAAGATCTGGGTCCATCCCGTCGTCAGCGGCGGCAAGCTCTACCTCCGCGATCAGGAGTTCATCTCCTGCTACGACATCAAAGGCTGATGCATCGCTTCAAGCAGCTTCTCAGGAGGGCGGGAATTCACTCCCGCCCTTTTTTCTGTGCCTGCCTCGTGCTCGCCCTGGCTCAGTGTGGTCGCCAAGCGGAACCGAAACGCGAGTGGCACCTCCTCGATGCCCCGCATGCGGCCTCGTGGCGTTCTTCCGGCATGGAAGAGCAGGGGAAGGCCTTCGTGAAGGATGGCGAGATCACCACCCGCATCGGTGCGCCGATGACGGGCATCACATTCACCGCCTGGGAAAGCCTCGGTGTCCCGCGAGATCGCTACGTCATCGAATACGAGGCCATGCGGGCGGAAGGCGGCGACTTCTTCGGCAGCATCACCTTTCCCGTGCGGGATTCCGGCCTGACCTTCATCATGGGCGGCTGGGGCGGCGGACTCACCGGCGTCTCTAGCATCGACGGCCTCGATGCCAGCGAGAACATGACGCGTGGGAACCTCGCCTTCGAAAACAACCGCTGGTATCGCGTGCGTGTCGAGCTGCGGGATGAAAACCTCACCATCACCATCGACGAGCGACCTTTTGTGAATGTGAACCTCAAAGGACGCCAGACCGGTCTCCGCTATGGCGAGATCTCCAAATGCCTGCCGCTCGGCTTTGCCAGCTACTTCACCACCGCTCGCATCCGGCGAATCGTTGTGCGGGAAGGTTGAAGACGAAACGGAAGGCTTGACCGTTTCGCCGCTGCCTCATACCATCGCCACTCGCATGCCCTCCGAACACTTCAATCCCGGCCAACTCATCTTCAAAGAAGGCGAAAAGTCGCACGACGCCTACTACCTCGTCCACGGTGCTGTCGAAATCAGCGTCACCACGCCGCACGGGAAGCAAGTGCTCGGCAAAATCAGCCCTGGCGAGGTCTTCGGTGAGATGGGCATGATCATGGATCGCCCCCGCTCCGCCACCGCCACGGCCATGGAGGCCACGCTCGTCGAAAGTATCACGGAGGCGGATTTCGAATCCTACTTCCTCCAGAACCCGAGCCGCCTTCACGTTTACCTCGCCACGCTGTTTGAGCGCATTCGCAAGACCGATCTGCTCCTCCAGGTCTCAGGCCAGCCCACGCCCGCTCCGCCCGCCCGCTCCTCCAGCAAGGAACCCGTCTTCCGCGTGCGCATTACCGCTGTTGGAGCGGATCCAAAGAGCGGCTCCACCATCACCAAGCTGCCCTTCCGCATCGGTCGCAGCTACTTCGATACCGGCGTGAATGCCCTCGCCCGCAACGAATTCTCCATCGAGGACAGCGCCCCCTACCAGCTCTCCCGCAATCACTGTGAGATTGATTTCGACAACGGTTCCTTCGTTCTCCGTGATCGCGGCAGCAAGCTCGGCAGCTTCGTCAATGGCGAGCAAGTCTCCGTCGATGCCGGCAAGATCAGCGCCATGCTCAAAACCGGTGAGAACGAAGTCATTTTAGGTACTCACGGCAGCCCGCATCGCTTCACGATAACGATTGAGGAACTGCAGTAGGTCTTAATCATCCGCCACCGCATCCTTGTCAGCCTTGGCATAGGCTTCGAGCGTCTTTTGAAGCTCGATCACCTTTTCGGGCTTTTTCTCCGCGAGATCGTTTTTCTCGTTGGGATCGTTCGCGATGTCGAAAAGCTCGATTTTGTCTTTCGGCAGCAAAACGAGCTTCCAATCGCCCACGCGAAACGAGCGTGATTTGAAGCCCGGAGCCACGGTGTAGATTGGATGCAGCGCCGGAGCGGCATCTTCGGCCATTTGCGGCCAAAGATTGGCTCCATCCCACTTCAAATCGTGATCCGGCTGATAGCCAGCGAGGGCGCAAAGTGTCGGCATCCAGTCCACGATCTGCAGCGGAGCCGTGTGTTTGCCTGGCTTGAGCTTTCCTGGCCAGTTGACGATGCAGGGCACGCGAGTGCCGCCTTCATACACAGTGCCTTTTTCATTGCGGAGAGGCTTGTTGTTGCCGGGCAGGGGACCAGCGGGGTAATCATCGGACGGGTAGGTCTGTCCGTTGTTTTCCGCCGTGCTGCCGCCGTTGTCGCTGGTGAAGACGATGAGTGTCTCTTCGCGTTTGCCCGCTTTCACAAGCGTAGCCACGAGGCGGCCCACCGAGTCATCGAGATGCATCACACAGGCCGCGTAATGCCGCGTCACTTCATCGGTGATGTTCGCTGGTACTTTGGCGAGCCATTCGGTAGGTTCTTTGACCGGCAGATGCACCGCCGTGAAGGGCACATAGAGAAAGAACGGCTTCTCGCCGCGCTGCGAGAGCCATTCGCAGGCTTCCTTCGTGATCAAATCGGTGACGTGGCCGCTCTCGGTGAGCAGTTTCTCATTCCGATGCCATGTCTGCTGAAACTCGCCCCTCTTGTATTGGTGATCGTAAGGTCCCACGCCGCCAGCAAGCGAGCCGTAGCTGTGATCAAAACCAAAGTGATTAGGTCCCCATTCGGGCCGCGAGCCGAGATGCCACTTGCCGGTGAGGCAAGTGTCGTATCCAACGCTCTTCAGTGCTTGCGGAAGCGTCACGGTATCCCAGCGCAATGCCCGCGGATTCTGCGGCGTGGTCACATTGAAGCGACTCCAGCACCTGCCCGTCATCAGGCCGGTGCGAGTGGGACTGCAAACCGGGGCGACATAGTGCTGCGTGAGCTCCACGCCTTCTTGCACCAGCTTGTCGAGGTTCGGTGTCGGTGCCGAACCACCATGAAAGGCCACATCCGCCCAGCCGAGATCATCCGCGATGATGAAGACGAAATTCGGCGCAGCGTGAGCGAGCGACGCCAAGGCGAAAAGAGCAAGGGCGAAGCGAATCCTCATTCGAAGGCACTGGTGACAGGTTTGCCATCAAACTCCGCTGGAAGCGGCACATCGAAGAGCCACAGCGCCGTGGCGGCGGTGTCGTAGGTCGTCACGGGAGCGGTGATCGTGGCATTCTTCTTCACGCCCTTGCCCCAGGCCACCCAGGGGATCGTCATGTCCTCGGGGATGTTCAGTCCGTGCGTCTTGTCATGCCCGCCATGGTCAGCACTCACGATCAGCACGCTGGAATCCGCGATGCCGGCCTCCTTGATCGCCTGCCACACCTGCCAAAGTGCCTGATCCGTCACCTTGAAGGCTTCCTTTTGCTCCGGCGAACCCCAACCGCTTTTGTGACCGGCGGTATCAGGATCGGCAAAATGCACGAAAGCCAGCCTAGGCTTGTTCTCCTTGATCCAGGCCGCTGCGTTCTTCGCCACCATCTGCGATGGCTTTTTATCCTTCTCGATCTCTGGCGTGCCCGCTACTGGCGCAGCCGTCTGCGGGCCGCCGAAGTCGAACACATCCAGCGTATTCTCCAGCCACAGGTGGCGGAATTTCACCTTTCCCACAAACATGCCCGTCACGGCTTTCGGCTCTGCTCCACGCAGCAGCGAAAAGACCGTGGGCACCTTCACGGGCCCCTTGATCGGCGTCCAGCCGTTCCAGAGCACCTGATGCTTGTCCGGGCCTACGCCCGTGAGCATGGAGGTGTGTGAAGGCAGCGTGATGGAAGGAAAAATCGTGCTCGCCTGCCACGTCACTGCGCCTTCTGCGGCGATCTTTTTCAGCGTGGGCATCTCACTCTCCGCCACCACGGCGGGCTTGGCACCGTCGATGCTCACGATGAAGACATGCTCCGCACGCGGTGCGGCAAAAACGAGGCTGGGGACGAGGATGGCAAAGGCGAGTGTTTTGAGCATGGTCGGGCTGGGAAAACGTGGGGCAAAGAGATGATCTCGCATCATTGGTTGCACCGTGGAAGGCATCGCGCCATAAAGAAGGCCATGGGCCGCGAGCAGAAACCAACCCGTTTGCTGACACGCACCGGGCAGTGGTTGGTTTTCGCCCTGTTTCGGTGTGTGGAAGCCGTACTTTCGATGCTGCCGCTGGTCGTCGTCTGGTATCTCGGCCGCTTCCTCGGCACGCTGGTGTATCCCATCGCCGGGAGTTACCGCAAACTCGCCCTCAGCAACCTGCGTATTGCCTTTGAAGGCGAAAAAAGCGAGGCCGAGCGCCGAGCCATCGCCCGCGAGCACTTCAAGAGCCTCTTCGCGAACTTCCTCTGCGGCCTCAAAATGCCGCTCATGGGCGAAAAGAACCTTTTGAAGCATGTGAGCTGTGAAGGCATCACCGAACTCGAGGCCTTCACCCAGCGTGAAAAAAAGCCCATCGTGAACCTCGTGCTGCATGCGAGCTGCTGGGAACTGCTCACCCAGGTGCCCACCACCTACGTTCGCGGTCATAAACCCGGTGCCATCTACCAGCCGATCCGCAATCCCTTCCTCAACGACCTCGTGCTCCGCCGTCGTCAGAAGCTCAACTTCGTGCTCTTCGACCGCACCAAGGGCTTCAATGGCCCGATGAAGTTCATCCGCGAAGGCGGGCAGGTCGGCGTGCTCGTCGATCAGCATGCGGGCGATCACGGCCTGTGGTGCCCGTTCTTTGGTCGCCTGGCCTCCACCACACCCATCGCCGCGCTGATGGCCATGCGCACGGACGCGGTGGTGGTGCCGATGATGATCTACGACGATGGCCCCGCTCGCTGGAAGCTCGTCGCGGCGCCCGCCGTGACCTCCGCTCAAGAAGGAGCCGAAGCACTCACGAATGCCATCAACACCGCCGTCGAGCAATTGATCCGCCGACAGCCCGCGAGCTGGTTCTGGGTGCATGCCCGATGGAAAACCGCGAATCCCGGCATCCTCATCTCCGCCTACAAACGCGGCGTCGTGTTGCCGGAAGGCATGACCGTCGAGCAATTGAAACCTTTCCACATGCTCATCCGCAGCCCGAATTGGCTCGGTGATGCCTGCATGGCCTTTCCCATGGTGCGTGCCATCAAACGTGGCCGCCCCGATTTGCAAATCACCGTCATCGGCCCGGACAAGCTCGAAGAACTCTGGCTCTCCATGCCCGAGGTCACCCGCTACATCGCCAAACCGGCCAAAGAAGGTGTCTTCGCCGTCGCCAAGCGCATCAAGGCCACAGGCATCCATTTCGATGCCGCCGTGCTTTGCACGAACTCCACCCGCAGCACCCTCGAAATCTGGCTGGCGGGCATTCCGCGCCTCGTCGGCTTCCGTGGCTCATTGAGATCCAAAATGCTTCATCAGCTCGTCCCCGAGCCACCGCCCGGCGGGCCCATCGAACATCACGCCCTTCGTTACATGCGACTCGCCGCGCACATCGGGGCTGATGTGAACCAAGAAGGCCTTTGGGATGCGCCACCGCCCGTTTTGCCTGATGACGGTGTCATCCGTATCGGCGTCTGCGCCGGTGCCGAATATGGCCCGGCCAAGCGCTGGCCGATGGAACGCTTCGCCGAGGTGGTGAACTCGATCTCATCCAAAAACGCCAAGGTTCACTGGCAGCTCTTTGGTGCTCCAGGTGAAAAGGAAATGGGCGAAAAACTCTCCGCCATGCTGCAAGCCCCGCAAGAGAACCTCGTCGGCAAAACCCGCCTCACCGAGCTCATCGCCAAACTGCGTGCCTGCACCCTTCTCCTCACCAACGACACCGGCACCATGCACCTCGCCGCCGCGCTCGGCGTGCCGACCGTGAGCGTTTTCGGCTCTACTTGTCCTATCGCCACCGGCCCGCTCGGAGGTCGCCACATCGTCATCCAGCACAAAGTTCCCTGCGCTCCATGCTTCGAACGCCAATGCCCCTTCGGCCACTACGATTGCATGACCCAAGTCACTCCCGCCGAGGTGGCGGACGCCGTCGTCAGAGCTGCGAATCTCTAAAGCCACTCACCTCGTAGCAGAAAACGTCAGTTTTCTCACGATCGTCTCCCGGGGCACTCACGCCAGCACATCCTTCACCACGCGACTCGGCTCCACGCCAGTCAGACGAAAATCCAGCCCCTGCGCCCGGAAGGTGAAGCGCTCATGATCAATGCCGAGCTGATGCATCACCGTCGCGTGTAGATCACGCACATGCACCGGATTCTCCGCCACGTTGTAGCTGAAGTCATCCGTCGCGCCGTAGGTCATGCCCGGTTTGATGCCGCCACCCGCCATCCACATCGTAAAGCAGCGCGGATGATGATCACGACCCGCCTCCGGGCTGTCCCACTTGCCTTGACCCGCGACGCCACGACCAAATTCACCGCCCCAGATCACGAGCGTCTCATCGAGCAGGCCGCGTTGCTTCAAATCCTTGATCAGCGCCGCGCTCGGCTGATCCGTGTCACGACACCGCGCCGTACACCAACTCGGCAAACGGCTGTGATGATCCCAATCGGGATGAAAGAGCTGGATGAACCTCACTCCACGCTCCGCCAGCCGCCGTGCGAGGATGCAATTCGCCGCGTAACTGCCCGCACGCCGCGAATCCGGCCCGTACATATCAAACACATGATCCGGCTCATCGCCGAGGTCCGTCAACTCCGGCACGCTGGCCTGCATGCGGTAGGCCATTTCATATTGGCGGATGCGCGTGGTGATCTCCGGGTCCTGCGTCTGCTCAAAACGCATCTGATTCAGCTCCGCCAGCCCATCGAGCATCCCACGGCGCAAATGACGCGGCAGACCTTCGGGATCGGTCAGATACAAAACCGGGTCCTTCGAGTTCCGCAGCTTCACACCTTGATAACGGCTCGGCAGGAAACCACTGCCCCAGTAGTGATCGTAGAGCGGCTGGTCGCTCGGTCGCTGCATCTTCGAGATGAGCACGAGGTAGTCCGGCAGGTTCCGGTTCATGCTGCCGAGACCGTAGCTGATCCACGCACCCATGCTCGGCCGTCCGGGAAGCTGGTGACCGGTCAAAAACTGCGTCATCGCCGGCGCGTGGTTGATTTGATCCGTCGTCATCGACTTGATGAAGCACAAATCATCCGCCACGCCCTGCAAATGCGGCAGCCACTCACTGATCGTCGCGCCGCTGTGGCCGCAGCGTGAAAACTTCGTAATCCCCGGCAGGATGAGCTGCTTCTGATTCGCCGTCATCGTCGTGAGCCGCTGCCCCTGGCGCACACTTTCCGGCAGTTCCTTACCCGCCCATTGCATCAAACCCGGTTTGTGATCAAACAGCTCCAACTGCGACGGGCCGCCTGATTGCGTGAGAAAAATGACGCGCTTCGCTTTCGGCGCAAAATGCGGTAGCGAGGGCAATCCCATCATATCCTGCTGCGCCATTGAGTTCAGAGCCATCGCGCCGACGGAGACGCCCGTGCATTGGCCGAGAAAGTATCGGCGTGTGGTGTGAAGAGCGGAGTCGTTCATGGAAGCGAGAGAGGGGATTTTATATCGAACAGATTCGTCGTGGTGGCGAGTTTCTCGCAGTCAAAACAGGATGATCCAAAGAGATGCGCCTTCACGCCAAAGAATGCCACAGCCCAGGCGTGAGCCGCCGCCGCTGTACCGATTTTGGCATTGGAAGGGGCTGGTTTTGCAAAACAGGCTCCGCCTGACACGGGGCAGCCTCGCCACGTGTTTAACCCTGTGGGAGGCGCTGGCATCACCTGCCGAGTTTCACTCAAACCACCCACACAACCTATGAAAACGCTTCACTCTGGCCTCTCCCGCCGCTCTGTGATGTCTCGCATGGTACAGACCTGCCTCAGCTTCTTCCAAGGCCCCAGCCATACCGCCCTGCCACCGTATCTTTACATCGGCAACGACAGCCGCCATCCCGGTGCCGGTTTCTTCGCCAAGAAACATGGCCCGCTCATGGTCAACAACCCCGAGGCCGCTCTGAAAAACGTACGCATGCAAAAAGGCGTCACCGATGAGCGCTTCGCCATGCGTCGTAAGCTTGCGGGCGCTTTGGATACGGAGTTTCAGGAGAAATGGGACACTCGCGGCGTCAAAGCCTACGCCGATATGTATGACGATGCCGTCCGCCTCATGAAGAGCGAGGACCTCGTCGCCTTCGATCTCACCAAGGAACCTGAGGAACTGCGCAAATCGTATGGCAAAGACACCTTCGGCCAAGGTTGCCTGCTCGCCCGCCGTCTCGTCGAGCATGGCGTGCGCTTCATCGAAATCAGCTTTGGCAGTTGGGATACCCACACCGCGAACTTCATCAACACGCCGCGTCTTTGCGACACGCTCGACACTGCTCTCACCGCCCTCGTCACCGATCTCGAACAGCGTGGCATGCTGGAGAGCACCATGATCGTCGTCAGTTCCGAATTCGGCGCACCCCGAAGATCAATCAGAACCAAGGTCGCGAACACTACCCCATCTTCAGCTCTGTCATCTTCGGTGGCGGCATCAAAGGCGGCGTCAACTAGGGAGCCACCACGCCTGACGGCGCTGGCATCGCGGCGGACAAAGTCGGCCCGCCGGACCTCAACGCCACCATCGGCTATGCCCTTGGTCTCCCGCTCGATCAGGTGATCTTCAGCCCCAGCAAGCGCCCCTTCACCGTCGCGGATAAAGGCCAGCCGCTCACCCACCTCTTTGCGTAAAGAAAAACGGGCCGTTGAGGTCAACGGCCCGCCTGTTTCAAAGAATCAAATTGGCGGCATCAGTGGCAGCCGCAGCCTTCGCCGCATCCGCCTTTTTTCACCATTTCTTCCGGTGACGGCACGCGACCGCTTTCAAGGCTCTTGCCGACGAAGGCGTTCACTGCTTCGGCTACGCCGCTGAGCACTTCTTGCGCATTCAGGAAGGCCGTGATGACCGTGTTTCCCTCGCAGCGATCCTGCAAACCATTGAAGCGAGTGATCTCATCCGCCTCCGGCTCGTCGCCGTGGTGTTGCTTTTGATGCAAAGCACGTCCGAGCGTGGCCATTTCGCGATAGAGCGACATAGCGGACTCATCCGCGAGGAAGGTCTCCGCCTGAAGGCGGGCGTTTTTCACGTCAGCATCGGCCACAAGGGCTTCGCAAAGCTCGATGATCTTGGATTGGAGGGCGGGGGAGGCGGTCATGGGGCCGCGAGAGTAGGCCGGAAAACTCGATTCAAAGGAAAAAGTCAGACAATTTCACCAACTCCGCGCCATCTCGTGGTTCCGCTTGAAGCCCTCGCGCACGAGCGAGAGGTCGGAATCCATCGCTAGCCAGTTCAGGCCGAGGGCTTTGAGCTTTTCCTTGTCATCCGCATGACGGACAAGGATGCCGCAGCCTTTGCCATGATCCTTCGCGGCCTTCACGACGGCATTCAGGCATTCGTCGTAACTGCGCGGCGAGTTTCGCGCCTTCAAGTCGTAGCTCAAATCGGCCGGGCCGATGAACAGAGCATCAATGCCCTCCACGGCGGCGATTTGATCCGCATTCGCCACGCCTTCCTCCGTCTCGATTTGCGCGAGGATGATCGGTTTCGGCATCTCATCACCCGGAAGCCTCATGCCGTATCCGTAAGCCCGAACAGTCCGCGAGACACCGCGATGACCCTTCGGAGGATAGGTGGCTGCCTTCACGCAGTGCTCCGCCTGCACCACGGTATCCACATGTGGCACCATGATGCCATCCGCGCCCCAATCGAGCACGCGACCGATCAGATCCGCATGCGGTGCACTCACTCGCACGATGCCGAGCGTCTGGCTTCCGCGAAGGGCGCGGAGCTGGTTCGGCAAAGCAGCTTCCGATTCGCAACCGTGCTCCAAGTCAATGAGCACCCAGTCAAAGCCGCATTCAGCCGCGAGCTCTGTGACTGCGGGTGATCCGATGGAGAGAAAGGTGCCGATGTGTGTTTTCATGGTGAGAGAATGTCGAGGCCGCTGCCCTTCCGCAAGCCTTGCAAAGCCAGCGCTAGACGTGATTGAGTCGTTTCACGCAAACTTGCCCCTGATGAACCGCTGCCGATGAGAAAGAAGCCATCATCGCGATCAAAGTAGCCCGCGCCGACGCGGATGACCGCTTTCACGATCATGTTTCGCAGCAGGTGTAGCCAAAAGCGGCGAAGGTGATACTCCGGCAAGGCGCGGATGCTTTGATAGCCCTCGAAGGCTCTGTGAAGGAACGCGGCATCATGGAAGCAGGCGAGGAGCGAGAGGTCATCCATCGGATCACCGCTGATCGCGTCGTCGAAGTCGATGAAGGCAGCGATTTGATCGCGGGTGCCGAGGATGTTCCAAAGCGCGAGATCTTTGTGCACGAGGCAGCCTTGCGGGAGATCGACCAAGGCGCGGTGGTTTCCGATCTCGGCAAGAATTTCGTCCGTGCCCGGCAGGAAACCGCGCGTCTTCAAAAAGTGTAGATGCTGTTCGAGGCGAAGGTGGAAGTAGTCGGCGTAGCTCGCTCGATAGCCTCGCAGCTTCTCATCAAGCACGCCAAAGCCTTCGAACGTGATCGCCTGCCACTTCGCCACCGCGACGCCGATCTCGAACGCGATCTTCGGCACTTCCAGCGTTCCTTGCTTGAACCACTGATTCAAATCCGGTGCCTCAATCCGCTCCAAAGCCTGCCAGGCGAATGAAACACGGTTCCGCGAGGCATCACAGCCAAACACACGTGGCGTGGCCACACCCGCCGCACGCACGCGATCCAGCAAAGCCGACTCCACCGCCAGATGCGCGTCTTTCTCCGGTCCATTCTCCACGCGGATGAAAAGCGGCTTTCCATCCACGTCGGCATTCCAAGTGAGATGATTGCCCTGACCCGCTCCAGGGCTCAAAACGACGTTTTTCGTGTCGAAGTGCCTGCAAAGCTCAAGTTCGAGCACGGACGCCAGATTCGCATCCGCCTCACCTCGCGACTGCGTGCCGTGAAAGGCCGCTGGGCGGTCGCATTTCCAGTAGTAGATGTCGCGGCGGCTCATGCGTCAGGCGTGCGTCGTTTCCACCATGACGCCAGCAGGCCTCCGATGATGTTTTGCAGCACGCCGCTGAAAACACCGGCTGCAGCAGCCAGTGGCATCGCGGCGAAATGCTCGCGGGCCAGAGATGCAGCCATGCCGCCGTTTTGCATGCCGACCTCGATGCTGACCGTGCGGGCCACGGACTCAGGATAACGCAGCACCTTCGTCATGACATACCCCACTCCAAAACCGAGCACATGCAGCGCGAAGGCTGCGAGCGCCAGTTTGCCAAAATTCGCTGCGATGGCGTCTGCGCTGGCCGCCACAATGCCTCCGCTGACGAGCGTGAAGGCCAGCACGGCCACGGTGGGTCCGCAGGCTCCGATTTGATCCGCCGTGCGCGGCAATTTCCATCGGATGAGCACGCCGAGCACGACCGGCGCGATGGTGAGCTGAAAAGCGGAGACACACAGCCCCCACGCGTCCACGGGCACATACTTGCCCGCCAGCAGGCTCGTCCACATTGGCGTGAAGAAGAACGCGAGCATCGTCGAGGCCATCGTGAGCACCACAGAGAGCGCCACGTTCGCTTTGGCGAGGTAGCTGATCATGTTCGACGCCATGCCACCGGGGCAGCTCGCCACCAGAATGATGCCCACGGCGAGGCCTGGCTCCAGTTTCAGCGCCGTCGCCACCATCCAGCCTGAGAGCGGCATGATCGTGTATTGCGCGATGAATCCCAGTGCGACACTCCCCGGCATGCGGCCGATGGCCTTGAAGTCGTCCAGACTCAGGGTGAGCCCCATGCCGAGCATCGACGCCGCCAGCGACCAGAAGATCCACGGTTTATCGAACCACAGCATCGTCTGCGGTTTGAAAAAGGCGATCACCGCCAGCGTGACGAGCCACACGGGGTAGAGATTGTTGAACCAGTCGAAGGAGCGTTTCATGAAGTTATGGGGTGATGTCTCTCACGCCGCCAAAGTCCGGCCCACCCGCGCCGACGTAGCCGTTGCTACTGCCCTTTTCGTCCCGCGTGACCCAAAAAGCATACAACGAGCCCTTCGCCTGATGGAAGCGGAATCGCACAGGCTTTCCAATCAAGTCAGTCAGGTCAATGCCGTCCGCCCACTCCACTTTGAGCTTCGTTTGATCTCCTGTAGCCACCTTTGAACTGCGGATGACCTTCCCCGACTCATCGAGCAACTCCACACGCACTTCGCCGTTCACGTTCACGATGAGATGCTTGCCTTTGAACTTCACCGGGCGCGTCGTCAGTTCGCCAGAGCCATCCATGCTCGCAAAACCATCGCGCCTCAGCGTGGCGAGGCCGACGCTGGCTCCACCGTAGATGTCGCCACGCCCGCCACCGGCATCGCCGGAGTAAGCGCAGTAAGGAAAGACCAGTTGGTCGTCCAGCACGACAAAGACACCCGTCGTCGTGTGCAGGTAAGCCCGATCCCAGGCCCCTTCCCGACGCTCTCCACGGATGAAGCCGCGTCGGTCTGGCCGGTCCCAGTGGAAGCCGTCGCGACTAAAGCCGAGTTCCAGGTCCGTGAGCTTGGGGAAGCCTCCTTTGGAGCAGATGTCATTGTTGGGTCCGCGATGGATCTGATGCATGCCGATCATGAGGCTTTCATAAGCCACCGCCGCCAGGCTGTAGAGCTGCGGTGGATCACCCTCCTGCGGATTGCCTGCATAGCTCCCCGCTGGCTCCGGTTTGTCCTTGGCATCCGCATGGGTCCAATACACCGCCTTGTCCCAGTCAGCTCCTTCCAAGAACGTGTCGCTTTCCACATAGGAGCGGCTTCGCCCGCGCGGCCCATCCTGTTTGATGCTCTGCACCCATTTCTTTCGGAACGGATTGTAGAAGATCGAGCCATAGTCTCCCGCAGGCGTCGTGCAAGGCACCGGCTTCGACCACGTCACGCCATCGGACACCTGCAGGCTGTGCGTCAGCCCCGGCAATCGCTGCTCTTTCGGCACATGCATCCAGCAGGTCAGGTATTTGATCCGCTCCTTCGGATCGCTCGCATGGCTGTCATACCACAGCGCATTGTCCGTGCCCGCTGTGGTCCCCGCACCGTTGCTCCACGCTGCGCCTTCGGGAAGTAGAAGGTTGCCGCCATGCAGGCCCAGTTCGGGCCGTGTCCACGTCTTCAAATCCGGACTCGTCGCCAGCGCCAGCGGTCCGCGCCAGCCCGCTGTGTAGAACATCTTGAATAGCTTCTCCCTCGGCTCATAAAACACCCCGCCCTGGCCGAGATAGACGACGTTGTTGAGCTTCTTCTCCAGCTCCGTTTCCGCTTTGAAGACGGGATTGCCCTCGAACTTCTTCGCCTGATGAAACGTGCGCTTCAGCGTGGTCTTCTCGATGAGGAAATCATCGACGAAGAGCTGCCTGCCGAGGTCGATGGGGATGACTTTGGGCTTCTTCTTCAAATAGGGCACCTCCATCACCGCATCGCTCGGATCGCGGAAGGGCGGTGGCCATTGATCGGGCAGTTCGATGCCGTTGTAGAGCTTCTCCGGCTTTGGGCCGGTGGCCTTATTCGCGAGCATGAGCAGCTTCGCATCCTTCGACACGATTTTGCCCGCGAGCACATCCTCCTCGCGAAACTTCGCCATCAGGATCTCCGCGTCCGTGTGCCGGTTCCAATCATAGAGGATGTGAATGAGCCCATCGGGCGCTTCGAAGCCATCGGGATA
>JBEIGR010000084.1:0-13523 GCA_040381795.1 Verrucomicrobiaceae bacterium
CGGCGCGTAAATGATGGTCTGGCGCTTCACGCCCTCGACCTCGAGCGTAACCTCCGAAAAGCCCTCCGGCATCTGGGCATGCAACGAGATGGCGAGAGAGGCAAAAAGAGCGGCGAGAAAGGTTTTCATGCGTCTGCTGAAACTCCCGGAGCGGGCTCATGGTTGCACGGAGAAGCTAATAAGCCCTCCTCATGGCTTCTGGGGAATGAGAGCTCAAAAAGATAGAAAAACGATTTTTTTGCCACACCTTGTAACCGCCCGCCGGTTCTGACCATGAAACAGCTGCCATGATCACCTTTCTGTCGAAAACGATCTTCTTTCTCGCCCTCGCTCTCACTGCCTATGCGCAGGTGACGACGACGGGCTTTAACAATGCTGCACGCACGGAGGCTCCGGGGACGCTGCTGAGTCATCCGGTGACGAATGGGTCGGAGCCAATTGGGCGGACGACGACGATCAATTACCTCAACGGCTGGATCATCATTGGCGGGGAGCAGCCGGGATCTCGGGAGGGATCAGACTGGCAACTGCGCGTGTATGACATCAGTGATCCGACGAACCTCGTGAGGCGGATGCCTTCGGACTTCGGGCTGAGTTATCCGAACAATCTCTGGTATCAGGGAAACTACGGCTGGAATGCGCACGGCGCGGCGCAGCATGACAATCTGCTCCTGCCTGACCCGATCCGTGTGAATGGCTTTGGGGGGCTGGTGGAGCGCGCAGGGCAAAATGGGGTGCCTTTCATCACCAATCTGCCGCTTTGGTTTAACAGATCATCTCAGGCTGGCCCCTGGGATGCCACCCTACTGTGGTATGGCTCTTCAGACCAGGACATCGAGATCTCGCGCTTGTCTGTGAATCAAAACAACATGACGCAGCGTCGTGTTCTAGCCAGATTTGATCATGTGGGGCAATACGGCGGCGGCGATTGGCATCCGATGTTCTTTGGTGATCTGCTCATCATGGCCCGCAGTGGTGGGGCGGCCACGGATGGCGTGGTGGTGTATCGCCTAGCCTATCACCAGATGGACGACAGTGATCCGAGCAATGACAGCATCACGCCGCAGTATGTGGGATCGCTCAGCGGCGGCTTTCAGGGCTACTGGCCGAATCTTTTCAGCGATGGCACGGGGCTTTATGTCATCGGCAGCACCACCAGCATCCTCATCGCTGCGGACATCACGTCAGCGACGATGCCCGGCACGGACGTGGATCTGCAAACGGTGGCCAGCCTCACGGTGCCGGGCTTCACGAATGCTTCGTATCCGGTGTATCAGGATGCCTTCGGCTTTATTCATAACCGCAAGATCGACATGACGCGCTTCCTGGCGGGCGATGCGAATCCAATCATGCTTACGCTGAATGAAACGAACCCACCGCGTCCGGCGAATGCGCCCGCGTTGCCGCAGGGAGCGCTCGTCGGCGTGAACACGTCGCAGATGTCGCTGGCGCTGGGCAATCTGTGGCTCACGGGCGGCTATCCGATCCCTGGCACGAATCAAGGCCTCGGCGTGTGGGTGCATCAGCAGGCAGCGGACACGAATGCTCCGCGTGTGAGCTACCACATCCCGCAGGCTGGCCGCACAAACTACCCGCGCCATGCGCCGCTGAGTTTCCTCGTGCATGAGCATCCGCGCAGCGGCGGACCGCGAAACGGCATCGACTTCACCGTGCGTCCGGTGGGTGAAAATGAGGCACTGGGGGCTTTTGTGCCCGGTTTCCTCCTTCACGACTTCTCGGGCAACATGACCTTCACGCCGGATGCGCCGCTGGCCGCGGAGACGACCTTCCAAGTCGATTTCTTGAGCAATCCAGCGCTTCAAATCGGGTTTCGCGATGCAGCGGGCAATTACATCGAGCCGTATAGTTTTCGCTTTTCGACCGGGGGTGGCTTGAATGCATCTGCGCCGCCGGTTTTCACGAGCTTCACGGCCAGCAGCTATCAACCAACTCCAAATCAAAACATCAGCGTGAATGCCGCCGCGACTGGAACGGGCACGCTGGAGTATCGTTTCAACTTCGACGGCACCTGGAGTGCCTGGAGCAGCTCTGCGACGGCGAATCACACCTATCTCACCGCAGGTCGTCCGCGTGTGCTGGCTCAGGTGCGGGATGCGGCGGGGAATGTCGTGACGAACTCGCTGCGGCTGCTCGTGATCACCGCGCCTGCGGGTCCGCTGCCGACACAAAGCAGCACGCTGGCCATCGGCGATGATGCGGGCACGCGCCGCGTGTGGAGCGTGAATCCCGATGCGAACACTGTCACGGTCATCCATGCTTTCACGGGTGCCAAAGAAGCCGAATACGCTGTCGGTGTGAATCCTCGCGGCATTGCTCGCGATGTGAATGGTCGGTATTGGGTGACGTGCCATGGCAGCGATGAGATTCGTGTTTTGAATGCCGATGGCAGCACGCACAGCATCATCGCGCTTGCCTATGGCTCCGCGCCATTTGCTGTGGCGGCTTCGCCGGATGGGGCGCTGCTTTACGTCACGCTGGATGGCGCGGGCAGTGTGCAGCGCTACTCGGCGGCCAATCCCAACGCAACGCCCGTCACCGCGACGGGCTTGGAAACGCCACGAGCGCTCGCGATCAGCGCGGATGGCTCGCGAGTGCTGGTGACGCGCTTCCTTTCGGCGGAGCTGCATGCGGAGATCCGTGAGTTCACGGCCACACTGGCCCTCACGCGGACCTTCACGCTGACCTCGGCCAATGATACGGATGGCGGAGATCGTGCCTCCGGTGTGCCAAACTACCTCGCAGGCATCGCCATCTCACCCGATGGCACACGGGCGGCCATCGTGGGCAAGCAGGACAACATCCTGCGCGGCACTCTTTTTGGTGTCGGCGATCTGACCCACGAGACCACAGTGCGTGCCGTGATCTCCTTTCTCGATCTAACGACGAATGCAGAGATTCCGAACTCGCGCCGTGACTTTGATAACAGTGAAAGTCCCAGTGCTGTGGCTTACACGCCGCTGGGTGATACCCTCCTGATCGCGCATCAGGGAAACAATCGCATCGTTGGGATTGATGCCCTGAACTTGGCACCACTGGCCTCTCGGATCACGGAAGGCTCCACTTACACCCAGCCTGCGGTGCTCACGCTCGATGTCGGCACCGGTCTAGCACCGCAGGGCATTTTGATCGACGCCACTTCTGGCCGACTCTTCACGCAGGACTTCATGGGCCGCAGCGTCACCGTTTTGAATGCCGCGCCACTTCTGACTCAAAACCAAACGTCCCTGCCACACATCGCGACGACGGCTACCGTGACCACCGAGCTGCTCACGCCGACGGTGCTGCAAGGTAAACGCATCTTTTACAATGCTGCCGATCCGCGCATGAGCGCCGACAGCTACATCTCGTGTGCGAGCTGCCATGTCGATGGCGGGCACGATGGCCGCGTATGGGATTTCACCGGACGTGGCGAAGGTCTGCGCCGCACCACCGATCTTCGCGGTCGCAGCGGCATTGGCCATGGCGCAGTGCATTGGAGCGGTAATTTCGATGAGATTCAGGACTTCGAGCACGACATCCGTGGTCCCTTTGGTGGCACCGGCTTCCTCAATCTCACGCCGCAGCAGTTCACCACGCAGCATCCAAATCCCGCCAGCGGCAAAACGGGCCTCAGCAGTGAGCTCGATGCCCTCGCGGCCTATGTTTCGTCTTTGACGCCAGGCCACACACCGCGCAGTCCACAGCGCAATGCGAATGGCACCTTCACCGCAGCCGCTTTGGCAGGGCAGGCCGTTTTCACAGCGCAAAACTGCGCCACATGCCATAGCGGCACGAGCTTCACGAATGATCTGCTGATGAATGTGGGCACGCAATCGGCCCTCAGCGGCTCGCGTCTCGGCCTGCCGCTGCCTGGCATCGACACACCGACCTTGCAGGGGCTTCATGCCACGCGTGTTTATCTGCATCATGGCCAGGCGGCGACGCTCGGCGATGTCTTCGGCCTCAATGGCGGCAGGCTGCTCACTGCTGTGGATGCGACGCTGGTAGGCCTACCCTCAGGCGCACGGATGATGGATCGCCCCCAGGAGGGGGGCGGCGGTTTTGAGCGTGGGATGCTCGGCGGCGGCTATGTGGCGATCAATGGCACGGCGGGCAACGGCGTGCGCTTCACTCAGGTGGATGGAGGTGCATCAGGAGGTGCCGCGCGACTGAGCGTGCGGCACATGCTGCGCGGTGGCGGTTCAGGCGTGATTGTGATCAATGGTGCCTCACAGCCGCTCACCCTCCTGCCGCAGTCCCCGCCCAATGGCTGGCAGACGAGCGGATGGCGCTGGACCACGGTGAATGTGGTGCTCCAGCCTGGAGCCACCAACACCATCGAAGTCCTCCGCAGTGCCGAACCCTTCGCCAACTTTCATTTCAATGCCGTGTTGATCGGAAATGCGGAAGTTTTGGCACAGACGCAGCCGCACAGTCGGGTGCAAAATCTGAGCACGACGGATCGAAGCAACCTGCTCACCTACCTGAGGCAGCTCGATGGCCGCGATGCAAACGGTGTGCCGCACCCGGCACCGGTGCCGCCATCACCGCAGCCTCCCAGCCTGCTCAGCGGGCCAGCCTCGGTCACCTTGGCAGAAGGTGGCAGCCTCCATTGCGTCGTCGCCGTCAGTGGCACGGGTCCATTCACCTATGAATGGCGGCGTGGCACCACCGTCATCGGCACGAACAGCGCCGAGCTGCAGATCATGCCCGTGAGCCTCGCGGATGCTGGGAACTATACCTGCACCATCACGAATGCACAGGGCAGCATCAGCACTCAACCAGCGATGGTCACCGTGAATGGAGCACTCACCATTACGACGACCACATTGGCAGCCGGCACTGTCGGCGTGCCTTACCAGGCCACACTCGCTGCTGCGGGTGGGGTCTCCAGCCGGACTTGGAGCCTGCTCAGCGGCGTGCTGCCTGCCGGCATCACCCTTTCCACCAGTGGACTACTCACTGGCATACCCACCGCACCTGCACGCGCACAACTCACGGTGAGCGTCAGCGATAGCTCCGGCAGCGATACGCAAGCACTCGCGCTGAATCTCGCGCCCGTCGGCGGCTTCGTGAGTGATCCCGACCTCATCCTGCACTACACCTTTGATGAAAGCAGCGGCACGAGGGTGTGGGACAGTGCCACGGGCGGCAACAACCACGCCACCACCGTCACCGGTGCCCAATGGGCGGCCGATGGCCGCTTCGGCGGTGCCTATGGACCTTCATCGACCAACGCAAGCATGCAGAACTTCACGCCTGCGAACCAGTCCGACCTCAATCTCAACCCGCGCGGTGATGCCTTCACGATCTCGCTTTGGTGCCGCACCACGACCACGAACGGCTACACCACGCTCTTCAGCAAAGACAGCGCCTCGCCGCAAATCACGCAGTTCCGACTTTGGGGCACGAACCCGACTTCCGCGCTGCAAGGCATCAATGGCGGCCAATACGGCGGCGGGATCAACACCGCGCCCGCTCTCAATGACGGCCAGTGGCACCTCGTCACCATGGTAAACTTCAACGATGCTGGAACATGGCGCACACGCGTTTATTTCGACAACGGCACGCAGAACACGACCTACAATACGGGCAATAGCGGCACCGTGAGCGACCTCTTCCGCATCGGCGGCCTCAGCGCGGGATGGAACGGCTGGTTCGGCCAGATCGACGACTTCCGCGTGTATCGCCGCGCTTTGAATCAAACGGAAATCGCCACGCTTTACACCACGCCCAATCCCCAAACCTACGCCAGCTGGAGCGCCGCGAATCTTCCTGCGAATCCTTCCCTCAACGCCCCTAGTCACGACGCGAACGGCAACGGCATCCCGAACCTGATCGAATTCATCACCCCGCAGCCTCTTACCCTCCAACTCACCGGCGGCAACGCCACGCTCATGCTGAGCCGCAACAGTCTCGCCCGAGGCGTGACGCTCATCGTCGAGTGCAGCACCGATCTGGCCACCTGGGTGCCCCTGGCGACTTCGATCAATGGCACCTCACTCACTGGCACCGCGACGATCAGCGAAGGCAGCGGCGTGACGCGCAGCGTCACGGTGCAGCACCCCGCCAGTCCTCTGCGCAGCTTTTACCGCGTGCGGGCAGTGACGGAGTAGCGTCAGTCATCGGCCGTGACCGCATGAAGGCCACGCCGCAGCCGAACATAAATGTATTTTAATCTCCCTCGTCATGCCGCTTTCAGGTAAGCAGGGTTTTCTCGCGGTATGAAAACCCTGCTTTGCCTGCTCCTGACCACCTGCGCCGTGTTTGCCCAACCGGCGAATATCCTCGTCATCATCGCGGATGATCTGGGCGCGGACAGCTTTCCGCTGACGGCCACCGGAGGCACATTGCCACCGATGCCGAATATCTCCGCGCTGAAAAACAGCGGCGTGCTGTTTCGCCATGCGCATTCGCAGCCGACCTGCTCGCCCACACGAGCCAGCATGCTGACAGGCAGGCATCCGTTTCGCACGGGCATCGGGGCGCAGCTCACGGGAGCCACAAGCCCACAGCTCCAGACGAGTGAATTCACGCTGCCGGAGGCTTTTGCGGCGAATGCCGGCCTCGGCTACTCGCTGGCGATGTTTGGCAAATGGCACCTCAATTCCGGTGCGGGCACGAATGACACGCCGCGCACTGTCGGTGGTTGGCCGAGCTTTGCGGGCACCATCAGCGGAGCGCTGCCGGGTTTCTCCGCGTGGACGAAAATCACCAACAACGTCAGCGCTGCCACCACGACCTATGCGACGACGGATGTGGCGAATGACGTGATTTCCTTCATCACCTCGCGTCCCGGCGGCACGCCGTGGTTTGCGTGGGCGGCATTTAACGCGCCGCATGCGCCGCTGCATGTGCCACCCGCCGCTTTGCACAGCTACGGCACACCGACGACGAATCGCGGCATGTATGAAGCCATGTGTCAGGCTCTCGATACCGAAGTGGGACGCGTTTTGGCCACGGTGAACCTCGCCACGACGCACGTCATCTTTGTGGGAGATAATGGAACGCCCTCAAACGTCATCCAGACGCCCTACAACGCCGCTCACTCAAAGGAAACGATCTACGAAGGCGGAACACGCGTACCGCTGATCATCGCGGGACCTTCAGTGGTAAGCCCAAATCGCAGCAGTGACGTGCCGGTGCATGTGGTGGACCTTTACAGCACGATTTTGGAGCTGGCAGGCATCAGCGTGGCTGCCACGCAGCCTTCGACGAACCCGGTCGATTCGCGGAGCCTGCTGCCCGTTTTGCAAAGCAGCACCGAAAGCAGCCGCGTGGTGATGAGCCAGATGTTCAGCGCCGATCTGGCCATCAGCGTGAGCGGTCGCGTGATCACGGATGCGGCGGGTTACACCCTGTTGCAGTTTGATGATGGGCATGAGGAGCTTTTCAATGTCACGACGGATGTAAATCAGGCCACGAACCTTCTCGGCACCAGCATCACCAGCGCGGCTCAAACAGCCTACGCGGCGCTGAAGGTGCAGTCCGCCTCGTATTCGACCACCGGCGTGCCGAACGTGCCGCTCATCACCTCCTGGCACACGGCGAACAGCGGCGAGTATGCGCGAATTTATCCCACGCTGGCCGATCAGACCTCGCAGACCTCCGTCACGACTTGGAGTCGCGGCACAGGCACACAGAGCACGCCTGCCTACAGCGATGTGCATCAGGTCGATTACAGCACGACCTGGGTTTATATCCACAGCACGGGACTTGCCAGCCACATCATGGGGCCGTGGTATCTGAATGCGGCAAAGACGAACCTGTTTCCGAATTATCCGTCGAACACGGCGGTGAAATGGCGCTTCCCACGCACACCCGTGATCCCCACGACGAAGGTAGGCACCGGCCTCGGTGCCACCGGCCGCATGGTCAATGGCGTGAGCCTCTTTGATTGTCGCGATGCCTTTTCCTACTCGTTGGCAAACTCCGCCGATGCCACACCCGGCGGTGCATTTACCGGAGACGGCGTGTGGAACCGTGACGCCTATCACAATGAAAGCGTGACCTTTGATCCGGCCTTCGCCCATCAAGCCGGCAACAACTACCACTACCATGCGCAGCCCATCGCGCTGCGTTACCAGCTTGGCGATCATGTGAACTACAATCCCACGACAAACCTCTACACCGAAAGCACCGCGCCGGTCACCAAGCATTCACCCATCGTCGCGTGGGCACAAGATGGGCTACCGGTTTACGGACCCTACGGCTACTCGTCGCCGATGGACGCGAACAGCGGCGTGCGCCGCATGGTGAGCGGCTTTGCGCTGCGCACAGGTCTGACGACGCGGACGTCGCTGCCCGCCTGGGCGGCACGCATTCAAACGGTCCCTTTCATGAATGGCCCGAATGTCGGCGCGGGCTTTTTGCTCGGTCACTACATCGAGGACTTCGACTACCTTGGCGATCTCGGCCAGGTGCAGGGCACGCACTTTGATCTGAACGAGCAAAACGCCCGTTTCTGCGTCACGCCGGAGTTTCCGAGTGGGACATGGGCTTATTTCACCACGATCACCGCGACGGGCACGCCCACCTTTCCCTACACGACGGGTCGTCAGTTCTTCGGCACGCCAAGCGGCGGCGCGGTGACAATGATCAGCGAACCCGTCAGCACCGCCGTGCTGGCCGGACCGCTGAAGAGTGCTAAGAATCACGCCATCGGCATCCAGTCAGGCAACGTCACGCTCACCTGGAGCGGTGTGGAAGGCGGCACCTATCAAGTGCAGGCATCCTCAGATCTCACGGCATGGTCCACCTTGCCTCCTGACATCCTGGCCCGCGGCGATGACACCGTCAGCGTGGTCGAAGCAGCCGCCGCGAGCACGAACCCGCGCCGTTTTTACCGCACCACGCGAGTGAGTTTGGCAACGTATGATCTCAACGGCATCGCTGGCACTTACTTCACTACCACCGCGCCCGTCGGCGGCGGCGCGAACACCGTCACACCGAACAACGCCGCCCGTGGCAGCGCCGTGAGTGTCGTCATTGAACTGCCAACACCTCTGCCGCCCGCGAACGTGGGCGTGACGAGCATTACCTTCGGCAGCGGCACGGGCGTGACCTTCAGCGGCATCGTGCGCTACAGCCAGACGCTCATCACTGCCACCTTCACCGTGGCCGCGAATGCCACCGCGGGAGTTCGAAACGTCGTCGTGACCTACAACGGCGGTGTCATGCGCACGATCACGAACGGCTTCACGGTGAATTGAACTGGCCTATCACCTCCAGGGAGGTAGGCTGGATTTCCCCTTGTGCAAAGGCTGGGTGCCCCTAGCTTCGACCCCCTTTTACCCCTCCTGCATGCGTTTTCGCAATCTTACCCGTCGTCGTGAAATCGGCGCTAACTGCTACCTCCTCGAATCCGGGGACCAGCGCGTCGTTTTGGACTCCGGCATGCATCCGAAATTTGCAGGTTATGCTGCGACGCCGGATTTTGGTCCGCTGCCGGATCATTCGGCGAACGCCATCTTCATCACTCATGCCCACCACGATCACATCGGCTCTCTGCCCGTGCTCCAGCGGCGGCAGGAGAAGACCCCCGTGCTCATGACGGAGGTCACCGGCGAGCTCAGCAGCGCCATGCTGCACAACTCCGTCAATGTGATGACGAAGCAGCGTGAGGAGGAAAACATCCCCGAGTATCCCCTCTTCACCCACCGTGAGCTTGATGACATCCGCCGAGACTGGATCTACCGCGACATTGACCGCCCGTTCAACGTCCCGGATACCGATTGGGAGGCGACGATGTTTGATGCCGGGCACATCCTCGGCTCGACGGGCGTTTTGATCCGCGAAGGCTCCAACACGCTGTTTTACACCGGTGATGTCAATTTTGAAAACCAGACCATCTGCCGTGCGGCGGACTTTCCGACGAGTGGCATTGATGTTTTGATCATGGAGAGCACTCGGGGTGATTTTGCCCGCCCGGAGACTTACAGCCGCAAAGGTGAAAAAGAGCGACTCGCCTCCGTCATTCGTGATACGCATGAGGCAGGTGGAGCCGTGCTGATCCCCGTCTTTGCCCTCGGCAAGACGCAGGAGGTCATGCTCATGGTTCACGAGCTGCTGCAGGAGGGCCTCATCCCTGCATGCCCGCTCTTCATGGGAGGCCTGAGCACGAAAATCACCGTGCTTTATGATCACTACGCCTCCCGCAGCCGCCGGAGCTACCCGGGCTTCCGCATCCTGGAGGACATCAAGATGCTCACCCCGCGCAAACGCGGCCGCGTTGAGCTCGCCGCGAATGCCCGCTGCCTCTACGCCCTCTCCAGCGGCATGATGACGGAGCACACCGCGAGCAACCAGTTCGCCTGGAAGTTCCTCGACAACCCGCGCAATGCCATCTGCTTCGTCGGCTACACGGACCCGGATTCTCCCGGCTACAAGATCCGCTCAGCCAAGGAGGGCGACATGATTAAACTCGCCCGCGATCTGCCACCCGTGCCGCTGCGCTGCCGTGTGGAAAGCTTTGATCTCAGCGCCCACGCCACCCGCGAGCAGCTCGCTGACTACGCCGAGAAGGTGAAGCCGAAAAAGCTCCTGCTTGTTCATGGAGATGAACCCGCGCAGATGTGGTTCATCAATCGCTTCCGCGAGACGATGCCCGAGACAGAAGTCGTCCGCCCTGACTTGCATCAGCCGCTGGAGCTTTGGTGAGCAAACTGAAAAATGAGGGTTGAGCCGCCCTCTTCCCGCGAGACTATCCAGCCATGAAAGCCACGCTCGATCAGCGCATCAAACACCTCGAACAGCGAGTCAAGAAGCTCGAAAAGCCCGCTCCTCGTGCCCCTAAAAAAGGCTGGGTGAAGCTGGCTGGCTGGGCCAACGATGACACTCTCTACGACCAGGCCATGAAACTCGGTGCCAATTGGCGAAAACAGAGCTGACTCCTCATGTTTGTCATTCTCGACACGAACCACATCTCGGCCGTGGACCGCTATGAAGCCGTGGCACGAGAGTTTGAACGTCGCGCCATCCTTTCAGGCGTGGAACTTTTTATCTCCGTGATCTCGGTCGAAGAAATTATGCGAGGCTGGCTAGCCCTGCTTGCATCGCGGAAGAAGCGGCAGGATGAGATCGGCGTCTATCACCGCCTCAAGCGCAGCACCGAGATGTTCGCCCAATGGGAGATACTCGAATGGGACGAGGAAGCGCTCGGGATTTTTGAGGGTCTTCGCCGCCAAAAGCTGAAAATGAGCACGGCTGATATGAAGATCGCCAGCATCGTCTTGGCCCACGACGCCCTGCTTTTGACACAGAACCGCGATGACTTCGCCAACGTGCCCGGATTGCGCATGGAAAACTGGCTGTCTTGATCCACCCTTCAGGCCTATGAAACTCATCGCCATCGTCGCCATGTCTTCGAACCGTGTCATTGGACGCGAGGGGAAGCTGCCGTGGCATTACCCGGAGGATTTGAAGTTCTTCAAGCAGACGACACTCGGCCATCCGGTGCTGATGGGTCGCGCCACCTTTGATTCCATTGTGGCGGCCATCGGTAAGCCGCTACCGGGACGCCAGAACATCGTGCTCAGTCGCACGATGGAGCCTCGCGAAGGCGTGACCATCCTTCGAGACATCAGCGAGTTGCCCAACGTGTGCGCCGAGGACGCCACGGTGTTTGTGATCGGTGGGGCGCAGGTGTTTGCCGAGTTACTGCCGCGATGTGATGGGTTTTATCTCACTCACATCGCGATGGAATTTGAGGGCGATGTTTTCCTGCCGCCGTTCGAGCATCTGTTCCGGCTGAAGGAAGTCGTCGGCACCTCGGACGAGCTGGAGTTTCGCTACTACGAGGCCGTTTCGGCTGCATGACGACGCGAGCAGAGGCCGTTGATAGCGGCCACCATGCTCCGCTCGCTTTCCTTCCTCGTCGTTTTCTCCCTCAGTCAGGCTGTGGCACTCGATGCCGCCAAGCTCGCTGCCATTCACCCAGCCATGGAGGAGGCCGTGAAGGCCAAACAGGCCGCTGGCATCGTCACGCTCGTGATGGAGAAGGGCAAAGTCGTTCACCACGATGCGGCAGGCATGGCGGATATCGCCAAAGGCCGTGCGATGGAAAAGGACGCGCTCTTCTGGATCGCCTCGATGACAAAGTCGGTGAACGGCGCGGCCATTCTCTGCCTCGTGGATGATGGCAAGCTCTCGCTCGATGAGCCCGCTTCCAAGTGGTTGCCGGAACTCGCGAAAGTGACTGTCGAAGGCGGTGCCAAGCCGGAGAAGCCCATCACGCTGCGCATGCTGCTCTCGCACACCGCCGGGATCGCCTTCCCTTCTCGCAAACCGACGGATGGAGCCATCTCGCTGAAGTCCTATGTCGCCACGCTGATCAAGACGCCCCTCGCCTTCCAGCCGGGCAGTGCCTACGAGTATGGATTCGGCCCCACGGTGGCGGGTCGCATCCTGGAAATCGTCAGCGGCATGAAGTATGAGGACTTCCTCCGCACGCGTCTGTTTGAGCCATTGGGCATGAAGGACACCACTTTTCATCCGGACGACGCCCACCGTGCCCGCATTGCCCGCACCTACAAGATGGACGAAGACACGCACGAGCTCGTGCCAGGCTACAATCCCTTCGTCACCAGTGATGCCAGCGTGCAGCACATGCCGGAGCCTGCGGGCGGTCTCTTCTCCACCGCGGCGGACATGGGCCGCTTTTACTCCATGGTCGCGAATGGTGGCGAACTCGACGGCAAACGCATCCTCAGCGAAAAAGCCGTCAAAGACATGCTCAGGCCCGTCACCGCCGGTGGAAAGCAGCTCAACTACGCCTGCGGCTGGATGCACAACACCGAAACGCAGCGCGTGTGCTCTGCCATGCCCGTCGGCAGCCATGGCCACGGCGGTGCTTTTGCCACCAATGGCTGGATTGATCCCGCCTCCGGCCTCTTGACCGTCTTCATGGTGCAAAACGTCCTCGTTCCCGATGGCAGCAGGCCGCGTGACGCCTTTCAGAAGCTCGTGATGGAGGCCGCAGGCATTGTCGTGAAGCCGCCTGTGGCTGCGAAGAAGGGCAAGAAGTGAGACGCCCGACTTCTCACAGCAGTTCCATCTGCGATTCCACCGCGCCGACGAGCTGAAAAACGGCACGCGGGCGTGTGCGGGCGACTTCGAGTGTCGGTGTGGGCTTGCGGCGTTCGGCGCAGACGACGCGGGCGTCTTTGGCTCCGGCGGCATCGAGGGCGCTGCGGATGCGTTTGGAGACGAGATCGGGGTCGTTGCAATCATCGCTGAGATGGCCGAGCACCACATTGCAGAGGCCGGGATGGGCGATTTCGCTGATTAACTCGGCGGCTTGATCATTGGAGAGATGGCCGTGCCGCGATGAAATGCGCTGTTTGGTGGACCAGGGGCGTTTGGTGTCCGCATCGAGGAGCTGTGTGTCGTAGTTCGCCTCGACAAAGAGCGTGTCGGAGCCTCGCAGGCGGTCTTTGATCAGATTCGTGACGAAGCCCACATCGCTGAGGATGCCCAGCCGGGCGCTTTCCGAGGCCAGCACATAGCCCACGGGGTCCACCGCA
>JBEIGR010000085.1:0-13500 GCA_040381795.1 Verrucomicrobiaceae bacterium
CGTCGATTGCGCTGAAAAGAGGGAGTACAAGCTTGTCGCTAGCCGCTTGAATGATCAGGCAGGCTACTTCGGCGGCCTCAGCATCCCGCAGACGCTCAAGCTCGGCCAGCAAGCAAAAGCCTTCACCGCCGATTTGCTCCGCTCGCAGCCTTTCACCGTCTTCACCCGCTGGGAAAGCGTCTATGACAGCGAGCGCATCTACGCCGTCATCCGCTTCGACGATGGCAAGGACCTTGCGCACAAGCTCGTGCAGGCCGGACTCGCCCGCATCCACACCAAAGGCGTGAACATGCCCGATGGCCGCAAAGCCAACGACTACGCAAACCACCTCCGCGAGGTCGAAAAAGCCGCCCGCGCCGCCCAACGGGGTGCCTGGGGCATGCCGCGCCGTGCTC
The DNA here is from genome assembly GCA_040381795.1 of Verrucomicrobiaceae bacterium. Taxonomy (GTDB): domain Bacteria; phylum Verrucomicrobiota; class Verrucomicrobiia; order Verrucomicrobiales; family Verrucomicrobiaceae; genus Prosthecobacter. The sequence continues at coordinate 396 of JBEIGR010000085.1, forward strand.
CCAGCGCCGCCAAGAAGCTGGAGTGACAAGCAGTGAATAGTCGGAGCGTTGCTATCCAGCTCAGAAGGATCGCTGGCTGCGCCCCTCACCCCAACCCTCTCCCCCGGCGTAAACTTGAACTGCGGTGATCAGCCGTTGGCGGGGGAGAGGGAGTGCTCTTTCCGGTCCCTCTCCCCGCGAGAAGCATGCGACAAATTCACCGTGTGTTGCGGGAGGTTAGGTGAGGGGAAGTGCCGCTCGTGACCGAAAATGACAGCTCGGCGCTTTTCCACCGTATGAAGGTTCGATGCATTCACCGCTGTTTCGTCCCTCGATGGACCGCCGGGCCTTTTTGACGGCCTCGACGGCGGGATTGGCGTCGCTGGGCTTCAAAGGGGGCGTGCAGGGCTCGACCGCACCGACGGTTTCGCTGCCCACGCTGGCGAAACCGGCGAAATCGACGGTTCTCTTCTTCCTCTGCGGCGGTTCCTCGCACATCGACATGTGGGACATGAAGCCGGAGGCACCGCTGGAGTATCGCGGCGAGTTCAAACCGATCCGCACCACGGGCGACGACATCGTTTTGTGCGAGCATCTGCCACTGCTGGCCAAGCAGGCACATCGCTTCGCCATGATCCACGGCATCACCGATGGCGGACGTGCCACGGGCGATCATCACGCCGGTTATTACTACAATCTCACCGGCCACGCGCCGGATCCCACCTTCAAGCAGCAGGGCAACGACCGCCGTCCGTATCCCGAGGACTGGCCTTACATGGGCAGCGTCGTTTCGATGAAGCGCCCGCAGCATCCCACGCTGCCCTCGCTCATCACACTGCCGCACAAGCCCAGCAAACTGCCCTTCACGCGTCCGGGCCAGTTCGCCGGACGCATCGGCATGGAGTTCGATCCATTTTTGCTCAATGGCAGCTTCGAAGAGCCGCTGAACTTCGCCGCGCCCACCATCAGCATCGGCGGCAGCATGACCGCCGCACGCATGCAGGACCGCCAGGGCCTGCTCGCCGCCTTAAACAGTGCCCGTCGCGATCTTGATCACGAAGTCGCCATCCAAAACTACGCCAAGCAGCAGGAGCGTGCCTTTGATCTGCTCTCCTCCAGCAGCACGGTGAATGCCTTCGACATCAAATCGGAGGCACTGGCCCTGCGCGAGCGCTACGGCCAGCACATCAACGGCATGAGCCTTCTCATGGCCCGCCGCATGGTCGAGGCTGGCGTGCCCTTTGTGACCGTCTTCTGGAAAGAGGACGAAGGGCTGCACAAGAAATGCAAAAGCGCCGGCGGCTGGGACACGCACGGCAACAACTTCAACTGCCTCCGCGAAGACCTCCTACCGCAGTTCGACCAATGCTTCAGTGCCTTCCTCGAAGACCTCGCCTCGCGTGGATTGCTCGATGAGACGCTCGTGCTCGTCACCAGCGAGATGGGCCGCATGCCGAAAGTCGGAGATCGCCGCAGCGGCGGCCCGCTCGGTGCAGGTCGCGACCACTGGACCTCCTGCATGAGCGTTCTGATGGCCGGAGCCGGCATCAAAGGCGGCCAAGCTGTCGGCGAGACCGATGCGCGTGCCGAACTGCCCAAAGACCGCCCCATATACCCCGAGGACATCACCAAGACCGTCTATTACGCCATGGGCATCGACAACCTCGACGCCAAAGACAAACTCGGCCGCACCTACAACCTCCTCGAAGAGGGCAAAGCGCTCACGGAGCTGTTTTGAGCTGGGCGCTAGCTCGTCGGGATTTGGCCTTGCGCAGGCGGGGTTGGCCGGGCAGTCTCCGCGCCCTTTCCCATGTCAGACCCTGCGAAAACCTCCATCGGCATCGATTTCGGCGGCACCTCCGTAAAGCTCGGCGTTTGCCGCGGCGATGAGCTGCTCGTCACCGATGCGCCCATTCCCACCGCGAACTTTGCCGGCCCTGCGGCCCTCATCGGCGAGATGGCGGCCCGTGTGAGCAAACTGCGTGAAACCTATCCGGACATCTGCGCCATCGGCGTGGGCGTGCCCGGCCTCGTGGATTTCGATCACGGCTTCGTGCATGAGCTGACCAATGTCCCCGGCTGGAAGCATGTGCCGCTGAAGGCCATCCTGGGTGAAAAGACCGGCCTGCCTGTGCTCGTGGAAAATGACGCGAACGCCATGGCCTATGCGGAGTTCCGTTACGGGGCGGGTCGCGGCCTGAAGAATGTCATCGGCCTCACGATGGGCACCGGCATTGGCGGTGGCGTGGTGCTCGATGGGAAGATGTTTCGCGGCAGCGGCTTCGCGGCAGGCGAGATCGGCCAGATGAGCATCCACTTCGACGGCAAACCCGGCCACTACGGTAATCTGGGAGCCCTCGAAAAATACACCGGCAACCAGCAGATCGCCGAGCACGCCGTGCTGCGCTACGCCGAGGCTGGCATCACGAAAGACATCGATGACTGCACGCCAAAAATGATCGCCGCCGCGGCCCAGGCCGGCGACGACATCGCCCGCCAGATCTGGGGTGAGATCGCCGATTGGCTCGGCACCGCGATCTCCAGCATCGCGTGGCTTTTGAACCCAGACGCCTTCGTCATCGGCGGCGGCGTGGCCCAGGCTGGCGGCCTCATCTTTGATCCGCTGAAGCGAAAGGTGCAGAGCATGCTCAGCACCGTGGTCTGGGAGCGTCTGCAAATCGTGCCCGCCCGTTTCAGCAATGAAGCTGGCATCATCGGCAATGCCGCCCTCGCGGCCGATGCGGTGTAGAAAAGCGCCTCGGTATGACGCCTCTTTTCGTCCCCTCAGATCACTTCCGCGAACTCGCTCCGAGCGACCTCTTCCCCGATGCCTCGCGTCCGCTGGAGATCGATCTCGGCTGCGGAGATGGCACCTTCCTTCTCGGCATGGCGGCGCATCATCCGGAGCGGGATTTTCTCGGCGTGGAGCGCATGCTGGGTCGCGTGAGCAAAACGGCGCGGAAGATCGCGGTGCAAAAGCTCTCGAATGCTCGCATCATGCGTCTCGAAAGCGCCTACACCGTCGCGTGGCTGCTGCCACGAGCCAGTGTGAGCAGGCTGCATCTGCTCTGCCCCGACCCGTGGCCGAAAAAGAAGCACGCCGCCCGCCGCCTCGTGAATCAAGCGGAGTTCCTCGATGGTCTCGTGCGTATCCTGAAGCCCGGCGGCGAGTTTTTGCTCAAAACGGACGACCAGCCCTACTTTGAAGATGCGCTGCTCAGCCTCGAATCGCGTGCTCATCAGTTTGAGAGGCTCGAATGGCCCGATGACGCCTTCTTTTATCCCATCACCGATTTTGAGCAAAGCTGGCTCGACGTCGGGCGGGTCATTCAAAGAGCACGCTGGAGACTGAAATCGGAGTGATGCAGCCGCGCATGTCTTAATTCTGCTTGGAATTTCGTCGGCGTCCGTGTTTCACTCCGCCACATGCTCCGAACTGCCCTCGTCCTTCTCGCCTTTTCCACCAGCCTTCTCGCTCGCCAGCCGAATGTGGTGCTCATCCTGGCGGATGATCTTGGCTATGCGGATCTCGGTTGTTTTGGCTCTAACACGATCCAAACGCCGCACCTCGACAAGCTGGCAGCGGAAGGCGTCAAGGGCACCAGCTTTTATGTCTCGCAGGCCGTGTGCAGCGCCTCGCGGGCCTCGCTCATGACGGGCTGCTACGCGAACCGCGTGGGCATGCAGGGAGCGCTCAACCATACCAGCCGCGAAGGTTTGAACCCATCCGAATGGACGCTGCCGGAGATGCTGAAGGAGAAAGGCTATGCCACGGCGGCCTTTGGCAAATGGCACCTGGGCACGCGGATGATGTTTCATCCGATGAAAAACGGCTTCGATGAGTTTCTCGGCATCCCTTACTCGAACGACAACACCAAGTACCATCCCTCGCTCGCCAAAGAGATGCCGCCACTGCCGCTCTACGATGGCCTGAAGGTCATCGAGACCGATCCCGATCAGAGCCTCTTCACCCAGCGCTTCACCGAGCGGGCTGTGGCCTTCATCGAGCGGCACAAAGCGGAGCCGTTCTTCCTTTATGTGCCGCATGTGATGCCGCATGTGCCCATCTTCGCCTCCGAGAAATGGCGCGGGAAATCCGGCGCGGGGCTTTACGCGGACGTCGTGCAGGAGCTGGATGATTCCGTGGGCCAAATCGTGGATGCCGTGAGCCGCTGCGGGCTGGGTAAGGACACGCTGATCCTCTTCTTCTCCGACAACGGCCCTTTCCTCAGCTACGGCAATCACGCTGGCTCCGCCAAGCCACTGCGTGAGGGCAAGCTCACCAGCTTCGAGGGCGGTGTGCGCGTGCCATTCATCGCCCGTTGGACCGGTCGCCTGCCCGCAGGACGCGAATGCGCGGAGCCGATGATGGAGATCGACCTGCTGCCGACCCTCGCCGCGCTCGTCGATGGCAAGATGCCGGAAAAAAAGATCGACGGCCAAAACATCCTGCCCGTGCTCGAAGGCGGCGCATCACCGCATGAGGCGCTTTATTTTTACAGCGGCGATGAATTGCAGGCGGTGCGCAGCGGCTCATGGAAGCTGCATCTAGCGCATCCCTACATCTCCGTGGATGGCGAGCCGGGCCGCGATGGCAAGCCGGCTCGTTTTGGTCAGATGAAGCCGAAGTCGATCACGCAAAGCGGCATCGACGGCATCGCCACGCGGCATGGTTATGCGGTGAAGCAGCAAAAGACGGCGCTTTACGATCTCAGCCGTGATCCCGGCGAGTCGGCGGATGTGGCCACGCAGCATGCCGAGATCGTCGAGAAGCTCCGAAAGCTCGCCGCCGGCATGCGCGGCGATCTTGGCGATGCGCTGACGAAGATCAAAGCCACCGGCGCGAGGCCGGTGGGACGTGACAACTAATCCGCCCCCTTTCCAAATCATGCGCCTCGTCATTCAACGCGTCTCTGAAGCCTCCGTCACCATCGAAAACGCTGTCACCGGTCGCATCGGTGCCGGTTTGATGATCCTTTGTGGCATTGAGAACGATGACACCGCGGAGGATGTGGCCTGGCTGGTGCAGAAGGTCACGCAGATGCGCATCTTCAGCGATGCGGAGGGCAAGATGAATCTCAGCGTGAAGGACATCGGCGGCGGGCTGCTGGTGGTGAGCCAGTTCACTTTGCACGCCAGCACGAAGAAGGGAAACCGCCCCAGCTTCATCCGCGCCGCGAGGCCGGAGCAGGCCATCCCGCTGTATGAGCAGTTCATGAGCGCCCTGGAGGCCGACACCGGCAGCAAAGTGGAACGCGGCGTCTTTGGTGCGGACATGCAGGTGGCCCTCATCAACGACGGCCCGGTGACCATCGTGATCGACTCGCGGGCACGCGAGTAACCTCTTGCATTGCCCCCTCACCTAACCTCCTCCCCCGACTCATACCGATCTAATTGTCGTCAGCTTCTCCCGGGGGAGAGGGACCTGAAAGCATGCTCCCTCTCCCCGCGCGAAACTTACGATGCCATCTTGCATTTCGAGGCGGGGAGAGGGCTGGGGTGAGGGGCCAGCCAAGACGCCGCAACATCCAGCCATGCATGCCCAAGCCACGCGGAGCAGGAAAGGCATGCCTCGGTAAGATTGCCTCACACACCCAACCCAACCATGAAACGCAACGATCCCATCTCCCACCTCATGACCCGCAACGTGATCACCGTGCATCACGGCGATCCGATCTCCAAAGTCCGCTCCCTTGTGCGAGAGCACGGCGTGCATCACCTCCCCGTCGTGAGTGGCGACCAGCTTATCGGCATCATCACCTGGAGTGATATTCTCCGCGTGAGCTTTGGTGATGCCTTCGGCACCGATGAACGCACCGTGGACGCCACGCTCGACCACACGCTCACGCTGGAGCAGGTCATGAAAAAAGATCCCGTAACTCTTCCCGAGACCGGCACCATCCGCGAAGCCGCTGAAATCCTCGCCAAGAGCGAATTCCATTCCCTCCCCATCGTCAACGGCGGCAAAGTCGTCGGCATGGTGACCTCGACGGACCTCATCCGCTATCTGGTGGATCAGTTTTAACCTCAGTGGCCGAGCGGCTTGAACGCCCAGTTTGCCGCAGAGGGGCGGAGGAGCAAAGAACGCAGAGTTTGGTTCCGATCAAAACTCCGCTCCCTTTGCTTCTTTGCCCCTTTGCGGCAAAATCGAATTTTGGGATGCGATTTCGTGAAGCTCACCCCATGAGCGCCACGGCGATGGGATCGACGAGTGGTTTACCCGTGCGGGTGAGGCTCACAAAAGCCTCGTCATACCCCAGCAGGCCCTGATCACGCAGCGTGTCGAGCATGCGGCGTTGATCGGGGGCGATGAGATCGAGGGGCAGGCCGCGCTTCGTGCGCAGTTCGAGGCCGAAGCGTTCCGTGCGGCGGTTTTCATCGTTGAGCACTTCAACGTCCGTCGCCGTGTTATCTCCGGCGAGGGTGAGGGCGATGTAGCGATCTGTATCCGGCACGTTTTTCCAGCGGCGGCCTTCGAGCGTGGAAAAGGCTCCGGGGCCGATTCCGAGGTAGTCGGCACCTAGCCAGTAGGCCTCGTTGTGCTGGCTGCGGTGGCCGGGCTTGGCGTAGTTGGAGATTTCGTAGTGCTCAAAGCCGTCCGCTTCGAGCAGGTCGATGGCGAGATGGAAGAAATCGGCATCTCGACCTTCATCGGTGCGGAATTCGCCCTTTTGGAGCCGACGGAAGAAGTCGGTGTCCTCCTCATAGTTGAGGTTGTAGGCCGAGATGTGGTCTGGCTTGAGCGAAAGGGAGTGTTCGAGGGTTTGACGCCAGGTTTCGAGTTCCTGCCCCGGGATCGAAAACATCACATCGAGGTTCAAACTGGGAAATTTCGCCTCGCGAAGCACCTGCCAGGTTTCTTCCGCTTCGGCGGGCGAATGATCGCGACCGAGCGTTTTGAGCGTGGCATCGTCCCAGGCTTGGATCCCGAGGGAGATACGTGTGACACCCATCTCACGCATGAGCGCCGCTTTGGAAGGCGTCACGGTGCGTGGATTGGCCTCCATCGTGAATTCGACCAGATCACGGAGGTCGAGACGCTCTTTCAGGCCACGCAGCAGGCGCTCCAGATGCGTGTCACTGAGCATCGTGGGCGTGCCACCGCCGAAAAAGATCGTCTTCGGCTTCAGCGGCTGTTTCGCAGCCTCTTTGAGCAGCGCATCGACAAACGCCGTCATGTCCGTCCCACCCGGCGTGTGCTTGTGAAAGCTGCAATACGGGCAGATGCGGTGGCAGAAGGGGATGTGGACGTAGAGGTGGCGCAAGGGAGTACGTTGTTCACGCTTTAGCGTGCTTTCAGCATGATGACACGCTAAAGCGTGAACAACGTACCATGTCCGACGAAACCCATCATGAACGCGAACTTGGCGGCCAGTTGCTGGCGGCGGTGTCGCGGTCGTTTTATCTCACACTGAAGGCGCTGCCGAAGGAGCTGCGGGAGCCGATTTCGCTGGCCTACCTGCTGGCGAGGACGGCAGATACCATCGCCGACACGGCCAGCGTGAGCGAGGCGGTGCGGCTGGATTGCCTGGAACAGTATCGAGCCTTGGTCAGAGATGGCGGAGGAGGTGAAAAGCTCGCGACGGTGCTGCGAGAACAGTTTTGCCCCAAGCAGAGCGATGAGGCGGAGCGGCGGCTGATGGAAAAATTCGCCGATGGCATCGCCTGGCTGCGCACGATGGCTCCGCGACCTCTCGCGGCCATCCAAAGCGTGCTGGAGCACATCATCGACGGCCAGATGCTCGACATCCGCCGCTTTCCTTCCGATGGGAAACTGCGCCGCCTGGCGAATGACACCGAACTGGATGACTACATTTGGCTCGTCGCGGGCTGTGTGGGCGAATTTTGGACCCAGCTCTGCGCCAGCGAGCTGCCCTCCTCGCTCGATCCGTCGGTCACGACGGAGCAGATGCAGGCCTGGGGTGCCCGGATGGGCAAAGGCCTCCAGCTCATCAATATCCTCCGCGACATCGGCGAGGACACTCGCGACGGCCGCTGCTACCTGCCGTGTGAGCCGGAGCAGCTCCAGGCCGAGTGGCGGCGCTGGCTGCAAACCTGCATCGAGCATCTCGAAGGCGGCCTGCGCTATGTGCAGCACGTTTCCCATGGCAAACTGCGCTACGCCACCGCCCTGCCACTGCTGCTGGGCATTCAAACCGTCGCCAAGATGCGTACCGCGCCTTGGGAGCAGTTACTCAACGGCGTGAAGATCTCCCGCCTCGATGTCGCCAGCATCCTCGCCCAGGCGATGATCGCCTGCCGCAGCCCCGAGGCGCTGGAGAGGCTGTATCGGAAGCTGGGTGCGTGAAAGTCTCGTTGCCTCTCAGCACCTTCGATGCTCCATGCTGGCGACTTATCCCATCCATGAAAGCCCTCGTCCTCACCGCCCCCTGCGAGTTTAACTTCGATACTCAGTTCCCGGAACCCACTCCCGCTGCGGGTGAGGTGCTGATCCAGGTGAAGGCCTGCGGCATCTGCGGCAGTGACATTCATGGCATGGACGGGCGCAGCGGGCGCCGCCAGATGCCGATCGTGATGGGTCATGAAGCCGCCGGTGAAATCATCGCGCTGGGGGAAGGTGTGACCGATTGGAAGCTCGGCGAGCGTGTGACCTTTGACTCCACCGAATACTGCGGCGAGTGCGATGAATGCCAGTCCGGTTTTGTGAACCTGTGCCCGAACCGCAAGGTGCTCGGCGTCTCCCCCGGCAGCTATCGCCGTCATGGCTGCTTCGCGGAGCGTATCGCCCTGCCCACGCGCATCCTTTACCGCATCCCGGAGGCGCTTTCGTATGAGAAGGCCGCGTTTGCCGAGCCGGTGAGCATCGCTTTGCACGCCGTGAACCTCGCTGATGGCGTGGAAGTGGGCGAGGCCTTCACGGAGGCCGAGGAAGGCCACTGCGGCGAAGGCTGCGAATGCCATCCCGAGCAAAAAGGCGGCACGGCGGTCGTCGTGGGCGCGGGATTGATTGGATTGCTCGTCGTGCAGGCTCTCAAGGCTCGCGGCTGGGATCGGGTGATCGCCGTCGATCTCGATGAGAAGCGTCTCGAACTCGCCAAAAAGCTCGGCGCGAGTGAGGCCTTCCACGCGAAGCAGGAAAATCTGGCGAACCACATCCGCGAAATCTGCGGCGGTGATGGTGCGGATGCGAGTTTTGAGGTCGTGGGGGCTGCTGCGCCACTGGATCTCGCCATTCGCAGCGTGTGCAAAGGCGGTCAGGTCATCCTCATCGGCAATTTGCAGCCGAACACGCCCTTCCCGCTGCAAGAAGTCGTCACGCGACAGCTTACCATCAAGGGCTCCTGCTCATGCGCCGGCGAGTATCCCGAGGCCATCCGCCGCATCGAGGATGGCAGCATCCAGGTGGAGCCGTTGCTCAGTGCCTCCGTGCCGCTTTCCGAAGGTGCCGATTGGTTCCAGCGCCTCTACGACAACAAGGAAGGCCTTCTCAAAGTGGTGCTGAAGCCGGAGTAAGCCGACACGCCATGCTTTTTAACTCAAGCATCTTCCTCTTCGTCTTCTGGCCGGTGACGCTGCTCGTCACCTGGGCCTTATCGAAGTGGTCGAAGGTGGCTGCGGCGCAGGGCTTTCTCGTGATCGCCTCGCTGTTTTTCTATGGCTGGTGGAATCCCTCGTATGTGCTGCTGCTGGCGGGCTCCATCGTCGTGAATTACGGCCTCGGCTGCCTCATGCTCGCCTCGCGTGGCGGCACGCGGACGGCTTGGCTGGCGCTGGGCATCGTGTTGAATCTCGGCCTGCTGGCCTACTACAAGTATTGGGGCTTCCTTTGCACGAATTTTGGCTCCGGGCCGCCGATGGAAACCATCGTGCTGCCGCTGGCGATCTCGTTTTTTACCTTCACGCAGATCACCTACCTAGCGGACATCCGCAGCGGGAAGATCGAGAGCAATGGATTCCTCGATTATGTGCTCTTTGTGGCTTTTTTCCCGCATCTCATCGCGGGCCCGATCGTGCATCACCGGCAGTTGATCCCGCAGTTTCGCGAGCCGGAGGCCCTGCGGCCCACGCTGGCGGGCATCGTACCGGGGCTGGCGCTCTTCATCCTCGGTTTGTCCAAGAAGATGCTGGTGGCGGATTTGTTCGCTCCCTATGCGGATCAGGTGTTTCAGCAGGCGGCCAGCGGCAGTGGCGTGCCGATGCTCCAGGCCTGGTATGGCATCGCGGCCTATGCCTTGCAGATCTACTTCGATTTCTCCGCCTACTCGGACATGGCGCTAGGCATCGCGATGACCTTTCACCTGCGCTTCCCGGTGAATTTCTTCTCGCCTTACAAAGCCGCGAGCGTGATCGATTTCTGGCGGCGCTGGCACATGACGCTCTCGCAGTTCCTGCGGGACTATCTGTATATTCCGATGGGTGGCAGCCGCCATGGCCTGCCACGCATGCTGGCGGCACTCATGATCACGATGCTCATCGGCGGCCTGTGGCATGGGGCAAACTGGACCTTCGTCTTTTGGGGCGGGCTGCACGGCCTCTTCCTCATCATGAACCACCTCTGGCTGCGCTGGCGAAAAAAAACGGGTCGAGCACCGCTTCCGCGCCCGCTTGGGATGGCGATCACCTTTGTCTGCGTGCTGGTGACGTGGGTCTTCTTCCGTGCTGGTAGCTTTTCGGAGGCATGGAGCTTGCTCGGCTCCATGATCGGCCTTGGCGGCGGTGGCTCGCCGTTTCCGATCAAGTTTTGGACCGTGGTGTTGATGGTCGCCGGACTCACGATGGTCTTTCGCGGCCCGAATACGATGCAGATCATGCGCCACACACGCCCGGCGATCGATCCCATCGAGGATGACGGCACGTCGCCACGACTTACTTGGGTGCTTGAGCCGCGCTGGGCGTATGTTTGTGGTGCTTTGTTTGCTGCCTGCATCATCCGGCTGAACCAGCCGAGCCCGTTCATCTATTTCCAATTCTGACGATGAACTCCAGCACACCTGGCAAGCACCTCCTGCAAATGACCGCCGCCGCCGTGGCGCTCATCGCGCTCATGATCCTCGCCACGCTGCTGATCGATCCCTACCGCGTGTTTGGCATCACGAGCTGGAACCAGAAGAACTTCATGCCCAATTCGCGCTACCTGCAAATTGAGGCGCTGAAAACCAGATCCGCCGAGGCCTATGTGATCGGCACCTCGCGAGTGAATTACTACACGGTCAAAGACTTCCAGGAGCTGACCGGGCTCACCTGTTACAACCTCACCACGCCGAACGGCTCCCCGCAGGAAAATCTTCTTGAGCTCCAATGGCTGCTGGCTCGGCAGAAACCCAAAATGGTCCTCATGGGGCTAGATTATGACATCCAGTTTCTCGGCGCCCCTTCGGCACAAGAGCATCTCCGAAAGTGGATGCACCCGGAGACGACTGGCACGCCGTTGTGGCGCTTTCGGTTGGAGTTCTTGCGCTTCGATGTCGAATCCACCTGGCTCGCCATCAAACGAAACTTCTTCGAGCGAAAGGTCACCTACCGTTTCGATGTCGAAACCGGTCACTACAGCCTGCCGAAGCGTGATGACGACATCCGGGATAACTGGGCCGCCTATGAAGCCGCGCAGTTTCAAGGTCAGCCTACTGAGAAACGCCGTGCGCACCGCGAGCATGATGAAGATGTGCGTCAGATCGTGGCTCTTCTGAAGAAACATGGCGTCGAGGCACGCTTCGTCTTCACGCCGATGCATCGCCTCACGCTCGCCACGTTTGACCGGCCTGACTATGAGTCGTGGAAGGCACGGATGCGCGAGATCTGCGGCACGGTGGCGGATTTTTCCGAAGACCCGGCCATCATGAACGAGAACCGCCTTTTCTATGAACCAGTGCATTTCAGGGCCGAGGCCGGACGCATGGTGCTCGAAAAGCTCTTCGCGAAGGAGCCGAAAGCTCGCTGAGGGGCATTTTCCTGCCAGAAACCGCCGGCGCGGGGTGTTCTTCTTTCCCCGTTGACCTGACCCCCGGCCAGCGGCACAGAACCGCCCCCTTTTTCGCCCCCGTTTAATGCTGGAGAGACCCATCAGGCTCGAACACACCCACCGCATCCTTTTCACCAGGGAGGCTTTTCATGTCCGCAACAACGCGGTGCGGGATCTCGTCACGCTGCACACGGTGCACAAGCTGCCCCGCGTGCTTGTTTTCGTCGATGAAGCCGTCGCTACCGCGAACCGTGATCTGATCGACGACATCGTGGCCTATGGTGAAGTTCACGCGGATGCCTTCACGCTCGCGGACACACCCATCACCCTGCCCGGTGGTGAGGCCTGCAAGAATGATCTCCGTCTCGTCGAGTGCTGCTGGGATGCCATCAATGAAGCGGCGCTGGATCGTCACAGCTACGTCTTCGTCATCGGCGGCGGTGCGGTGCTCGATCTCGTCTGCTTCGCGGCCTCCACAGCGCATCGCGGCATCCGTCATGTGCGCTTTCCCACCACTACGCTCTCCCAGGGCGATGGCGGCGTGGGCGTCAAAAATGGCGTGAACTACTTCGGCAAGAAAAACTGGATCGGCAGCTTCGCCGTGCCTTACGCGGTGGTGAATGACTTCGCCTTCCTCGAATCCCTCCCCGCTCGCGAGCGTCGCAATGGCATCATCGAGGCCATCAAAGTCGCTCTCATCCGCGATGGGGCCTTCTTTGAGCAGATCGAAGCCATGGCCGCCGATCTCGCCGAGCTGAAGCAGGAGGCGTTGGAGAAGGTCGTCCAACGCAGCGCCGAGCTGCACGTCGAGCACATCGCCACCAGCGGTGATCCCTTTGAGCTTGGCTCCGTCCGCCCGCTCGATTTCGGCCACTGGGCTGCGCACAAGCTGGAGCAGATCTCCAAATTTGCCGTCACCCATGGCGAGGCCGTGGCCATCGGCATCGCCGTCGATCTCGTCTATTCACGCATGCAGGGCCTCCTCGATGCCGAGACTTGCGAACGCGTGCTGAAGCTCATCGAGAGCATCGGCTTTGCCACCTACTCGCCCCACCTCATGGAAAATGGCCGCAGCGGCGAGCCTGCCATCCTCGAAGGTCTGGAGGAGTTTCGCGAGCACCTCGGCGGCCAATTGACCGTCACGCTCGTGCCGAAAATCGGCGAGAAGATCGAAGTCCATGAGATGAACCGCGTGAAGATCCTCAA
>JBEIGR010000086.1:0-13393 GCA_040381795.1 Verrucomicrobiaceae bacterium
CGAGTGCCCGGAACGGCGAAAATGGAGCTCGCAGGCCGTCACCCATGGCTTTTGAATGGGAAAACGCCCCGTGGCACCTCCTGGGAGGTCACTTTCACTCGCTGGGGCTTCCCGATGGCCGTCGAGGCCTCCTCCTCCGGCGTGGCTGAACCCATGCTCACCTGGGTGAAGGACGCTGGCATGCCCCTTTATCTGCACACTCGCGGCCTCCTGACCGGTAGCGGCAGCACAGGAAAACTGACCGCCGAAGGCCTGCGATTCATCCGGCTGGTGTGCGGAATCTTTTAATTGTCAGAAAATCATTTCACGAACAAAATCCACGGTGGCATTGACTAAGCCAGCCCCGTTCCTCTAACGTAACCGGACCGTACTTCTAACCCTTAATCAGATGATTCGCCACTCAACGCCGCCCTTGTTGCTGCTATTGCTGTCCGTGTTCACGGCTACAGCGGCATTGTTACAGGCCCAGACCGCACCGAGTAATTGTATCTCCAGCAATACCATCATTGGTCCCAGTGACATTCAAATTCATGTGCGCTGGCAGGATAATTCCAGTGATGAAAACGGGTTTCAAATAGGTTACACAATCGGCGCACCATCAGGAACAGTGAATGCTTTAGGAGGAGTGTTTTCGGCTGCTAATACCACTAGTTCTATCTTTTCGCTACCCGCTAATGTCCTGGGGCAAGGGACTCAGATTTTTTGGTATGTGCGTGCTTTCCAGGGGACTGCCGCCAGCCCGACTTCTAATTCTGCGTGGAGCAATAGCAGTGGCTTTCCGTGGCCTGATGCCGCCGCTCCTGTGCTGAATGCTCCCACAGGGGTCAATGCCACCAATCCTAACGCCAGTATCACACGCCTGACCTGGACGGAGAATTCCACGAACGAGAGCTTGATTGAGTTCTATGCGAGAGACACTAGCTTGGGCGGCAGCCAGTTCAAACTGCTGGCCATCGTGGACTGGTACATCACGGCCCCCTTGGATGTATCGCATGCGCTTGAGGCGGGCAAGACCTACGAGATCAAGGCGCGTGCGGTAAGTTTTTCGAACACGGCCAGCGCCGACTCCGCGATCACCACTGTCGCCATACCCACAGGTTATTCAACTGTTGCCGCCCCGAGCAATGTCGTAGCCAAGGCCACTGTGATCGACTCCAATAATGTTAACCTCTATGTGGCCTGGGATGACAACTCTACCAACGAAGGCGGTTTCGGTCTGTTTTTGTCCACCCCCGGAAGCTCATGGTCATATTTAGGCGCTGTATCTGCTGGTCAAACATCAGCTGAATTTTCAAATGTTTCGAGTGCCTCGTTTGCTGCGGGAACGACGCTAAGCTTCATGGTGGCTGCCCGCAATCCCACCAATTCCGCGTCCGCCAGCTTTGCTAGTACGGCTGGAACAGTTGTCTGGCCGAATGCCGCCTCCGCGACGCTGGGCGCACCGACTGGACTGACTTCCAGCGTTCCTTTTGCCAATGTCACACGACTTTCCTGGACTGATAACGCTAATTCTGAGGTTTCCGTGGAGGTGAGCGCACGTGATCTGGCTGATTCCGGAGGCTTCCAGACGATTCTCCCCTCGTCGCCCTGGTATCAGGAACCGCTCGACCTGTTCTACTTTCTCCAGCCAGGGCGCAGTTATGAGGTGCGTATTCGTGTGCAAAACTTCACCGGTTCATTCTCCGGCTTTAGTAATGCCATCACGGTTAATGTGCCTGGCACCTACTCTTCCACACCGCCTGCTGCACCAACTAATTTGAGCGTGGCGGCGTTTGTCTCCAATAGTACAAATGCTTTCAATTTATCATGGGATGACAACTCGACCGACGAAACCTTTTTCCTTATCGAGGAAAAAAGCATCTCAGATCCCGACAGCGCCTACCAACTGCGTCCAGCTATTGAGGGAGTGGCAGGCATCAACCTCAACGTCGGTCTCGGCTTCCCTAGCCGCTACAATGCCTCAAATAGGACTTTTACGGCTTTTAATAGTGGAGATTCGCGGACGTATCGTGTCAGATGCTCACGTGGTCAGGGACCGTTCGCGCTCGTTTCGAGCACCAGCACGGCTCACAGCGCCACCTTGGCCGCGTCCACCTTTGATCCGCCCACAGACCTGCGTTTGGCGGCACCAGCGGAAGGAATCGTAGCCTGTTATTGGAGTGATAACGCCACCTCTGAAACAGGCTACGAGATCGAATTTCGTTATGCCGGGCAGACCACCTTCAACTTGGCAAGCACCAGCACGCAAGTGTCCAGCTCAAGATTTAGCATTAGCGGCTTCCCTCCCAGCCGGACCGTCGAATTTCGCGTGCGTGCCATCAAAGCAGGGAGCCAGACTGCCTATAGTAACATAGCCACAGTCACCACGACATCACTCAACGCGCCAACGGGCCTGACTGCGACTGTGCTGAGCGACAGTGAGGTGAGTCTCAACTGGACCGACAACTCAGGCTCAGAAGAAGGGCATGCCATCTACTTCAAGCCTAGCAGCAGCGGCAGTTATTCGCTCTTCAATTACGTTAATCCGAATGTCACCGTCTCGACAGTTACGGGGTTGAACGCCAACACGTCCTATGATTTTCAGGTGTCCGCTGTGCATTCCAGTCCGGCTGAATCTACGCGTAGCAATACCGCGACTGCGACCACGAGAGACGGCTTCACGAGCAGCACCTATGTCTCCGCCACACTGAACCAGCCATTCTCCTATCAGGCGGTGGTGAGCACCGGGTCATCACGAACTTCTTGGAGCATCACTGGGCTTCCCACGGGATTGTCGTTCGATAGCAGCACGGGTATTGTTTCTGGAAGCCCTTCTGTGAGCGGGGCTTTTAGCTGCCCGATGAGCGCCAGCTTTGCCAGTGGCCATTCTGTCAGCACCTTCCTGACGCTTCGGGTGCTCCGTCCGCCGGTCGTGGACTCCGCCATCGCGGCCCTGTCGTTGAATCCCGGGGGCAACACGTCCGTTTCTCTCTCGCCCGGCTTCTCGGATCCGGATGCTGAGTCTGCGGCGCGCATCGTGACAAATTTGGGGACCATGGACTTCGTCCTTTTTGACACGGCGACGCCTAATACGAAGGCAAACTTCATGGCCTATGTGAACGCGGCGGTAAACAATTTTAACGGCGCTGTTTTTCACCGCTCTGTAAAAGGATTCGTCCTGCAGGGAGGGGCATTTAAAGTGGCCTCATCCCCGAATAATTTTTCGGCTACTCCTACCAACGCCTCTCCAATAAACGAGCCTGGCATCCCCAATGTGCGCGGCACGGTAGCCATGGCCAAGCAAGCCAACAATCCCAATAGCGCCACCAATCAGTTTTTTGTGAACCTCGCTGACAACCGGGCCATTTTAGATAGCCAGAATGGAGGCTTCACAGCCTTTGCAAGGGTGGCCGGGAATGGCATGACAGTGGCGGATGCCATAGCGCAATTGCCCAGGGTGTTTGAAACAGTAAACGTGGATGGGACGCCAAACAGCACTTTGACGAGCTGGCCCGTCACCAGTGGCAGTGTGATGGACACCACCAAGCTGGCCGCTATCACCACTGCGGCAGAAATCCCCGTTTTAAGCTATAGCATCACAGGTAATTCCAACCCCGCGTCCGTCACCGCCAGCATCAGTGGCAACAACATTCTCATCAACGGAATCGCCAGTGGACAAAGCACCCTCACCATCACCGCCATTGATCTCGATGGTGGCACCGTCTCACAGACGGTTTCTGTCACGGTGGGCCAGGTGCCGGCCATCACCAGCAATGCGCCGACCGCCACCGGCACCGTGGGGACCTCCTATTCCTTCTCCTGCACGGCCTCCGGCGTGCCCACCCCGACCTTTTCGGTGGCCTCCGGCGCCTTGCCCGTCGGTTTGAGCCTGAGCGCCGCAGGCGAGATCAGCGGCACGCCCACCAGCGCCGGGACCTTCACTGGCACGATCACCGCCACCAACGCGGCAGGCACCTCTGCCGCGCAGAGTTTCAGCATCATCATCGCGAAGGCCAGCGCCTCCGTCACTCTCGGAAGCCTCTCGCAGACCTTCAACGGCAGTCCGCGAGCCGCCACGGCCACGACAAGTCCGGCGGGCTTGAATGTCACCTTCACTTACAACGGCTCCGCCACGGCTCCGACGAACGCTGGCAGCTACGCCGTCGTCGCCACGATCAATGATGCAAACTACACGGGCACACAAAACGGCACGCTCGTTGTTTCTAAAGCCGCTGCCACGATCACGCTGGGCAGTTTGGCGCAGACCTTCAACAATAGTCCGCGAGCCGCCACGGCCACGACAAGTCCGGCGGGCTTGAATGTCTCCTTCACCTACAACGGCTCCGCCACGGCCCCGACGAACGCTGGCAGCTACGCCGTCGTCGCCACGATCAATGACACGAACTATGCGGGCACGCAAAACGGCACGCTCGTCGTTTCGCAAGCTACCGCCACCATCACTCTTGGCAGCCTGGCGCAAGCCTACAGCGGCAGTCCGCTGGCCGCCACGGCCACCACCAGCCCGGCGGGCTTGAACGTGACCTTCACCTACAACGGCTCCGGCACGGCCCCGACGAATCATGGGAGCTACGCCGTCGTCGCGACGATCAACGAGTCGAACTACACGGGCACGGCAAACGGCACGCTGGTGATCAGCGGCCAGTCGGTGACGGCCTGGCGTGCTCAGCAGTTCACCCCCACGCAGATTTCCAACGGGCAGGCTGCGGATACAGCCGATCCTGACCTCGACGGGTGGAAGAACTTTGCGGAGTACGCTTTGGGCACGAATCCAAACAGCCCCACGCCGCCGCTCGCCTATATCCTGGATGGCAACGGGCTGTCGTTGGTTTTCACCCGTCCCAAAGCCCTCCCCAATGTCACCTACGCGGGGGAATCGACCGTCGATTTTTCCCTTTGGTCGTCTATCACCCTCGAAGTCATCGCCGATGGGCCGATCCAGACCGTGCGCGTCCGGGACACCCTCGGCTCCGGTGATACAACAAGGCGATTCTTGAGGCTTGTCTTTGGCGTGTCTCCGTAGATGGATGAGCAGGGCAACGAACCCATTGCAGAGATGGATTTGACGGAGTGACCTCTCATCCCGTATCCTGACCGGCCTTGTTTCCATGATTGCCCCTCCGTTTATCGCCAGCCGCCCTATGCGCTTTGCCTGCCCGATGGCGCTGGCTTTGCTGCTGGCGGCCGGTCAGGCCGGCGCTTCGGATGCCATGCTACCATCTGCGCCTTCGAATCTCTCGGTGGCGGCCTTCAAGGACGCCTCCAACGGGCAATCGAACTCGTTTGCCGTGCTCTTTGATGACAATTCCACGGACGAGACCGGCTTTGAAATCCAGCAGAAGCCGTTCGGTGCCCCGGACGAGGCGTTTACCTCCGTGGGTATCATTTCGGGTGCCCCGGGCATTCAGGCGGGCCATGGGGCCATCCTCTTCGATTACGACGAGGCGGCGGCTTGCGAGTTCCGGGTGCGTGCCCTGCGTGGAGACGATGCTTCTGCCTTCACCGAGACTAGCGGGGCCTCGTTCGCCCCTTTCGCTGCGCCGACTGACCTGAGGGCGGCGGCCAAAGACGGCCGGGTTCAGTTGTTCTGGTCGGATCATGCCACCTCGGAGGCGGGCTATGAGGTTCAATTTCGGGAAGGCACGAGCGGCGACTTACGGACGGTGGCGACTTTGACGACCGATGCCCTGCCAGACGGCACGGCTGTCGATTTCACGCGGTGCTCGCGGTATCAAATCGAGGGCGGTTTTGCCGGTGTCCCGCCGGGGGCGACGGTTCAATTCCAGATCCGGGCCATCGGTGCCGGGCCGCCCTCGGATTTCAGCGACATCGCCACGCTCACCCTGCCCGCCACGCTCCTGCCGCCAGACGGCCTGATCGCCGTCGTGCTGGGCGAGCATTCGACACGGCTCGACTGGACGGATGCCAACAGCAACGAGTCCGGCTTCATCATCCAGGCCCGCTTTCTGCCGGATGGTGAGTTCTTCGATGTCGATACGGTGCTCAACCGCACCGAGGCGGATTTCGACATCACGGCCCGCTCGCACACGCTGAGCCTGCCGGGCACCTTTCCCTATCCCGGGCTGCCCTATGAGGTTCGGGTGCTCGCGGCGTACGCGGCGCAGGATGGCAACCAGATCATCTCGCCCGTGTCGAATGCCGTCACCGCCGAGATTCCCTTCCACGCGCCCTCCCATTTCACCGCCACGGTGACGGGCGAGTCCGCCGTGGACTTCACCTGGGCGGACCGGTCTTCTGTCGAGTCCGCGTTTCGCCTCCTGGCCCGAAAGGCGGGCACGGTGCCGTATGCCGTCCTGGCCACCACCAGTGCCAATGCCACGCGGTTTGCTGTCTCAAACCTCGTTCCCGGCACCTCCTATGATTTCGCCGTGCAGGCGGTTTACATCCGGGCGGCCGAGGCGCAGGTCGAGTCCACGCCATCGAATGTCGTCACGCTCTCGCTGCCCTTCAGCCCGCCTTCCGGGCTGATCGCCGCAGCCTCCAGCGACCGCCAGATCAATCTCTCTTGGCAAGACCACTCCACCGCCGAGTCCGGCAGCGTCATTTACTGCAAAAAGAGCACGGAATCCGCCTTCCAGGCCTGCGGCGTCACCGGCCCGGATGTCACCACCTTCTCCGCCCGGTTTGTGGACGCGGGGGCGACCACGCCGCTCGTCCCCAACACCACCTATGAATTTGAGGTTCGTGCCTTTGCCACCCAGCCGGCTCTCGTGGAAGGCGATGAGGTCATCTCCCCTCCCACGACCGGCTTGGCAGTCACCAAGGACGGCGTGACGGCGGACCTCTCCCCGCCGATGATCGTCGGGCAAACCTTCTCCCACACCATCACCGCCACGCAGGGGCAGTCCGCCCTGATTGGCTCCCAGATCACGGGTGCCCTGCCGCCAGGCATCACCTATGACCCGGCCACCCGCATCCTCAGCGGCACACCCACCCTTCGCGGAGCCTTCACTCCCGTGCTTATCCTGAACTGGGCCAATGGCTGGACCAGCGCCCACACCCTGCACCTGCGGCCCTTCATCCTGCCCGGTCGCCCGGTCGTGGGAACGCCCATCGCCGACCATCAAATGACCGTCGGGGACGGCCCGCTATCCATCCCCCTGGACTATGCTTTCTCCGATCCCGACAGCGAATCCGCCGTGAGCCTCCACCTCTCCGGCCCGGACGGCGCATCGGACGACCGCTCCATCACCCTTCTTTTAAACGACAGCGTCACGCCGCTCACCACTGCCAATTTCCGCGCCTGCCTGAACAACCCCGCCGATGGCTACGCGGGCAGCGTTTTCCACCGGCTCGTGCCCGGCTTCGTTTGGCAAGGAGGAGCCTACAGAACCGGAGCCGCTTCGGGCACCCTTTCCAGCGTGGCAAAGCTCGCCCCCGTCCCCAATGAACCCGGCCTGCCAAACCTCGCCGGCACTCTCGCCATGGCAAAACAGCCCGGCGACCCGCACAGCACCACCACCGACTTCTTTTTCAACCTCGCGGACAACAGCTCCAGCCTCGATTTCCAGCATGAAGGCTACAGCGTGTTTGGCCGCGTCGCCCAGCCATCGCTGGCCACGCTCATGGAACTGGCAACGGCGACAGCCGATGGTGAGTCCTCACCGCCCATCGATGCCTCGAAGCTCGTGCGCATCCATTCCATCACCAGCTCCGTGCCCGTGCTCACCAGCCACAGCGCCACCAGCTCCAGCACGGGCGTCGCCATCGCCTCCGTCAGCGGCATGAATCTCTCGCTTTCACCCGTCGCTCCGGGAGCGTCCACCATCAGCCTCCAGGTCAGCGATCTCGATGGGAATCAGCTCCAGGCGCCGCTCACTTTCCAAGTCACGGTGAACAACACGCTCTCCAACTGGGCCACCACCGAAGGCCTCACCAGCGGTCAAAATGGCCCCACCGACGATCCCGACCTCGATGGCAGCAAAAACCTCCTCGAATACGCCCTCATGAGCAGCCCCGGCACCGCCGATGGCTCGGCGGAGCCTGCTTTGAACACCGTCACCGATGGAGCAGATAAAAAAGCCACCATCACCTTCAAGGTGCGGAAATTTGCCGCCCTTACCTACACCGTCGAAGGCTCCAGCAATCTCACCACTTGGACGCCCGTGTGGACGAGCACCTCCGGTTTCGCGGTTCCCGCCGTCAGCGCCTCCGTGAACAACGCCGATCACACCCTCGTGACCATCAAAGACAGCGTGCCTTACTCGGATACCACACCGCGCTTCCTCCAGTTGAAGGTCACCGCTCCGTGAGGATGACGCCCTTTGCGGGATTGCCACCCTTCGCCGTGAGCCAAAGCAGCAGCGGCAGGCGGATGAAAAAGCCGCAGAGCAGTCTCGCGTGCATCCAGGTGAGCAACGTGTTGTCCCGGAAATAGCGAAACTGGGACACACCGCCCTCCGCCGCCGTGAGATACTTCACCGGCGTGGGCACATTGATCGCCGGGATGCCGTTCCAGCAAAGGCGCACCGCCACCTCCGTATCGAAATCAAAACGCCGGGCAAATCGCGTGCCTCGAAAGGCCTCCAGCAGGGCCGGCAGCGGGTAAAGCCGCATGCCGAAAAGCGTGTCGCCGATGCCCCAGCCGAGCGTTTCGATATGCGCCCACAGATTCGAGAGCTGGCGACCTCTCACACGGACCAGCGGAGCCTCCGGCCCAAAGATCGGCAGACCCAGCAGCGCCGCTTCGGGGTGTTGCTCGCCGATGGCGATGAATTTCGGGATGAACGCCGCCGGGTGCTGCCCATCCGCGTCCATCGTCAGCACATGCGTGAAGCCAGCTTCTGAGAGAGCCTCTGCTCCGGCCAGCACAGCGGCCCCTTTGCCACGATTAACCGGCAGTTTCAGCAGGCGCAGGCCAGGATGATCCGGCTGCAGGGCCTCCACATCACGCTCACTGCCATCCGTGCTGCCATCGATCACCACCCACACATCCTTCCAGCTCTCCAGAGCCTGCAAGACAGTCGTCTTCAGAAGGCGTCCGGTATTGAAACTGGGGATCAGGATGGCAACGCGCATGCAACGCACCGCGTTTAGCCCGCGGAGCGGTGGATGGGGGCGAGAAACCGCCCTCCCGCAAGCGCAGAATCCCCCGCCGCACAGCTTTCGCCAGCCCATGCTCAGCCCGGCAGACTCAGATGCCCCAGGGCCAACAGGCCGTAGTAGGTGTACTCGCAGTCCAGCACATCATCCGTCCAGTTCCCATGAAAACCGCCCGTGGCATTCCAGAGCGAGTCCACAAAGTCCAGACACGGCTCCTTCAGCCGTGAGAAATCCGCCTGCACCGCATCCAGTGCATGCAGCGCTACCGCCGTCGAGAGCAGGTCTGGCAGCGGCGCATTCGGCATCGCCAAAAAGCCCCCGCTGGGAAGGCAGCGCTTCATCAGCCAATCCACCGCCTCAGCGGGAGGCGTCATCTCCAGATGCCGGTGCAGCGCCACCATCGCCGCCGTCGCCGTCGTCGATCCCACCGGGATGCCCGGCTCGTTCGACCACGCCCCATCCGGCGTCCGCAGACTGCCCATGCACTCCGCCACCCGCCAGGGCGCAGGCGGGATCAAACCCAGATCTTGATAGGCACCCCAGGCGATCAGGCAGCCATACGCACTGCTTTTTTTCCGACCCGGAGCCTGATGATAGCCCCCGTCCTCGCAGCGCCAGCCCTCGATCCGTGTCGCTAAAGCCTCACGCCAAGCCGCCGTCGTGCCCGCCAGACCCGCATTCGCATGGCAGCGTGCCAGACAGCATAGATGCACAAAATCCAACCCCTCCCCATCGCTGAATCCCACCAGCCAGGGCCTCAAATCTGGCAGCGTGCTCTCCTCCACCAGCAGCGCCCGCAGTCCCTCTATGCCGAAAACCGAATAATAGACGTCCGGCCGATCATCCCGGTCCAGAAAGCCTTTACCCTCCGCCGCCAGCCGTGAGCGCAAAAAGCCCTCCACCAGCGGCGTGGCCTCACCCAGCACTTTCGGAGCCAGACGAGCCACTTGGAGCATTTCGAGACGGAAAGACATGCGCCCTACTACGGGGCGCAGCTCGGCGGTCAAGAAAGCCGTATTTAGCGCTTGAGAATCCCTCGCCCTGAACCACACTCGCGCCCCGGTCACCCCGAAAACGTGCTCACGTGGCGGAATTGGTAGACGCGCTAGATTCAGGTTCTAGTGAGTAACATCGTGAAGGTTCGAGTCCTTTCGTGAGCACCATTCGGCGGTGAATTTACCCCTTTCCAAGGCCGGGTTTTGCCCCGATCACGCCACCCCATGCAGGACGCCGGATACGTCAGACAAGCCTTCGCCGGCATCGCACGGCGCTACGTCGTCGCGAATCATGTGCTCAGCCTCGGCATCGATTGCCTCTGGCGGCGCACCACCTCGAAACGCATCGCCAAGCTCGCCCCGCAGCGCGTCCTCGATCTCGCCACTGGCAGTGGAGATCTCGCCCAGGCCGTCCAGGCCGCCTGCCCCGCCGCCAAAGTCCTCGGCGCCGATTTTTCCGTCCCCATGATGCGCGAAGCGCAAAAACGCCGCTTCCACCGCCTCGTTGCCGCCGATGGGCTGCGCCTCCCTTTTCAAGATGGAGCCTTCGACGTGCTCACCGTCGGCTTTGGCCTGCGAAACATGGCCTCCTGGCCGCTCGCCCTTCAGGAAATGAGCCGCGTCCTCCGCCCCGGCGGCAGCCTCTTCGTCCTCGATTTCTCTATCCCGCGCCTCCCCGGCCTCCGGCAGCTCTATCTCTTCTATTTGAAGAACATCATGCCCCGCATCGCCGGCTGGATCACGTGCCAGCGTGCCGCCTATGAATACCTCTGCGGCTCCATCGAGCGCTTTCCCTCCGGCGCGGAAATGGAGGCCCTCATCTGTGCCAACGGCTTCCAAACCGCTCACGGCACGCCGCTCACTTTCGGCATCGCCAGTCTCTACCAAGCTCAAAAGGCACTCCTCGTGCCACCCGCTTTACAGCCCGAGTAAGGCCTGTTCATCTAACGGTTTACCAAGTCGATGAGTGGTATTTAAAGTGGACGCGATTCGATTCCTCAAACGGAGTTTCAGCAATCAGGGCGCGAATACTCTTATTGCTGATTTCGGCGATTTTGGTGCTGTTCAATAAACAGGTCCAAGAGTGGCCAGAGCCTGCTACTGATGGCAAGTAGCCGCTTGAAAGGTCTTCGGCAAACGCAGCAGGGTTAAGCATTGAGTATGCTTCGATCGCTTTTTCGTGGGGAGCATCACAATCGTCACCTGCACAAACAGAATCCCGAGTCAAGACAACCAGTATGCGGGTGCGTTCCTTGAGCACTTCGAAGGTGGCTTTCATAATTCTACAGATGGCTTTCCCTGACTAAAGCTTCCCCGCCTTCAACTCAATCTCCTGAAACTCCGCACTTCCCGCAGGCAGATGCACGCGCACGTGGATGACGCGGCCGGTGGTCGGGATCTCGAGGGTGTGGGTTTGCCAGTCAGACGTGGCTTGGAGGGGGAAGGGGAGGCGGTTGGCGGGGAGGAAGTCTTTGTCGCCATCGAGACGCCAGGCGATGGCACCTTGGCCGGTGGAGGCGGTTTTGAGGGTGAGTTTCGCGGTGACGGGACCGACGAGCTTGAGCTTGGACTTCGTGATGAAGGTGGGTTTGTCGGCCTTGTCGGGTGTGAGGATGAAAAGGCCGTCTTTGGCGGTGAGCTTGCCGTTGCGGGCTTCCCAGCCTTGCGTTTCCGAAGCCGTGGAGGCGGGGGCTTCGACGGGTGGGGCTTTGATTTTGCCTTCGAGGTAGTGATCGAAGTAATCGTTCCACGTCGCGGCCATGGGGCCGAGCGCCATGCCGGGTGGATTGAGGCCATCGGCCCAATTCTTGAGCTTCGCGCGGAGTCGCGTGGCGATCTCCGGGTGCTTCGCGGCGAGGTTGTGCTTCTCCTCGCGGTCAGTGGCGAGGTCGTAGAGGTATTCGCGATCACCACCGCGCAGAAGTTTCCAGTTTCCTTCGCGAACGGCGCTCTGGGCCATCCAGCGCCAGTAGAGCGCGTCGTGCGGCGGCGCTTGGTTTTTGCCGGTGAGGTGGGGGAGAAGATTCACGCCGTCCAAGCCGCTTCGATTGCCAATCGAAGCTACGGCAGAGGCCGTCGCGGCGAAATCGAGCGCGGTGACGGGATGCTCGTAGGTTTGCCCGCCAGGGATGGTGCCGGGCCAGGCGATGAGGAAGGGCGTGGACATACCGCCTTCGGCGAGCATGCCTTTTTCACCATTCAGCGGCGTGTTCAGGCTGCCGTCCCAGCCGCCTGCGTCGCCCTGGAGCGGCGAATCGACCTTGTGGATCTTCAGCGGAGCGCCGTTGTCGCCGATGAAAAAGATGAGCGTCTTCTCGGTGAGGCCGTGTTTCTTCAAGGTGGTCGTGATGAGGCCCACACCGTCGTCGATGGCGGAAAGCATGGCCAGCGCGGCGCGGCGTCGCTCCGGCATCTCGCCGGGAAAGCGGTCCATGTAGCGCTTCGGCGCATCCAGCGGCGTGTGCGGGCCGCGATAGGCCACGTAAAGGAAGAACGGCTGGTCTTTGTAGCGCTTGATGATCGCTGCGGCGGCCTTTGAGCAGCCATCGAGGTGATACTCGCTCGGCGGCAGATCGCTCATCGGGCGATCCTGGCCATCGAGCGTGATGTTGGCGGAAAACGGCCGCTGCGCGTTCTGCGAGAAGACATGCTTGAAGCCATGCTTCGTGATCGCGTCCGTGGGTCCGAGGTGCCACTTGCCGAACTGCGCCGTGGCATAGCCCGCGTTTTGCAGCCGCGTGGCGATGGTGGTCTGCTTGTTGAAGCCGTCGAGCGCCGAGCCGTTGTTATCGAGATCGAAGCGCCCCTGGAACTTGCCCGTCATCAATCCACCACGCGATGGCACACACTGCGGTGCCGTGCTGTAACCATGCGTCGCCACCACGCCGCTGCGTGCCAGCGCATCGAGATGAGGCGTTTTGATGTCATTCACCACGCCGTGGATGCCGAGATCGGCGTGCCCGTGGTCGTCGGTGTAAATGAGGATGATGTTGGGCTTCGCCGCGAAGAGCGAAGGGCAAAGGGCGAAGAGGAAAAGCAGGTGGCGCATGTCTTCGTGAAACGAAGCCGCAGACGGGACATTCCGGCAAAGGATGTGTCTGCATCAGCAAAACGTACTTTACCGGCGGAAGACGTTTGTTTTAGAATTTGCCCGCCATGAAGCGAAATCCACCTCTCCTGCCGCCACGAAGCCCAACGCCGAATACGCCATCTACAAGCCGAACGGCCGGTGCAATGGCGGCGTGATCCGTTTTGAGTTCAACCGCACCAAAGGCGCGGTTTTCGTCGATGCCGCCACGCAGAGCGGCGAAAAGCAGTTCGACTGGGAATCGAAGATC
>JBEIGR010000087.1:0-13371 GCA_040381795.1 Verrucomicrobiaceae bacterium
ATCGTGCATGAAATCAACAACCCGCTGAACTATGTGAAGTCGGCGATCTTCCTGCTCAAAAAGAAGAGCAAGAACATGCCGGAAGAAGTGGCTGAATCGGTGAGCCGCATCGCGGCGGACATCGGCGAGGGCATTGACCGCGTGGCGGCTATCGTCAGCGATTTGCGCACCTTTGCGCACCCAGAAAACCGTGGCTGCCGCCCGGTGAATCTGTACGAGATCACGCGGAAGGCTCTACGTCTGCTCAACAAGGAGATCGGTGATCGCAGCGTGACGCTGTTGGATGAGGTGCCGGAGGGCTTGATGGCTCAAGGCGATGAAAATCATCTGATTCAGATCGTGATCAATTTGATCCAAAACAGTCTCGATGCCCTCAATGGTCGCCCGGAGCCGCAGATCCTGCTGAAAGCATTCGAGAACGAATCCCATGTGGAGTTAGTCGTGAGAGACAACGGCTCCGGCATCCCGCAGGCAAACTTAGCGAAGATTTTCGATCCGTTCTTCACCACGAAACCCGTGGGGCAGGGGATGGGCCTGGGGCTGAGCCTTTGCTTTCGCATGATCCAGGGCATGGGCGGTGAGGTAAGTGTGGATACGGCGGAGGGCAGTCACACGCAGTTCACGATCAGCCTCGCTAGGCCGTTAGCTCAGGCATGAATCAGGCACGCAGTTGATCGCTGCGACTCCGCCTGAACAAAACTTTGCGACTCCCGTCCATGGCTTCTGCACGATGAGACGGCTGGTGAAGCTGGCAAAATCGAGCTTGAAGTCGTTAGAAACTTAAGAAACACTAAATAACTATGAACTCAAAGCCTTCTCCCGGCCGCGCTACTCGCGCCTTGGGCCTTGTCCTCCTCTTGAGCAGCACGGCCTCCGCGCAGCAAGGATACTATCAGCAGCCCCCGCGCTACACGCAGCCGCCGCCCAACTACTACAACTATCAGCAGCCTCCGGCTCAGCGTGAGAGCCCTCTCGATATGATCCCGAAGATCGGGCAAAAAGTAGGCCAGTGGGTGCGCCGCACCTTTTACGGAGACCAGGGCTATGCCCAGCCGGCTCCGAATTATGGCTACAATCAAGGGCAGGCCCAGCCGCGCCAGTATTCAGCGCCACCGCCGTCTTCCGGTTACTATCAGCAGCAGCCTCCGTCCTATCCTCAGCAGCCGCGTTATCAGGCACCACCCGCTTCCACGGGCCAGCCGCGCTACAACTATCCACCGCAGCAGCTGCCGAGCACCAAGACGCCGCCACCGCCTTCCACCTCGAAGAGCACTTCAAAGGGCAAATATACGCCACCCCGCATCGAGGAGCCCAAATCAAAGCCTTCTGCATCGTCCTCCAAGAGCAGCACCACGACGAAAAAGCCCAAAACCGAGCCCCCTCCACCTCCCCAGCCCAAGGAGCCCGAGGTCGTGACCACACGCCGCTCGGAGACCACGAAGCCCAAAGAGGAGACACCGGCCAATTTCCCTTCGTCGAGCAATTCAGGCTCCTTCCTTAAAGGCAAAAAGACCGGCAAGCCCGGCCGCGTCATTAGCCCCTATCCGCCTTACAAGGAGCTAGACATCACTGGCCTCGATAGCGGTTCGCTCGCTCTCGATCCCACGACGCAGAAGGTCTTCGAGGTGCCGTGAGGCCCTGCTAAATCGGTATTTTGCCCCTTTTGCGCCCCGGATGACCTCCGGGGCGCTTTTTTTTGGCATGCCATGAGCCCTCATTTTTCTGATTCGGGAAAAAATATGGCTTCTGGCCTGCGCGTTGCTTGTAATGACATAGCGGCTGGTGTTTGGGTGCTGGCCGCACCACCAACCATGGCCAGTCAAGGATTCCAGCAGATACAGTCACAGAAGCTCGCCATCGGGCCTCAGATGCAGCAGAGCTTGCAGATTTTGCAGGCTCCCACGCTGGAACTGCGCCAAATCATCCAGCAGGAGATCGAGGTCAATCCTGTGCTCGAGCTTGAAGCTCCCGAAACCTCCCTGGAGGATGCCATTCCCGACGATCCCGATGATCGCAGCGGTGGTGATGAAGACATCTCTCAGCTCACGCAGATGGACGAGGAATGGCGCGAATACTGGCAGCAAAGCCGCCAGCAGACGGCCGCCCGCCGTAGCGATGATCAGGAGCGGTGGCAGTTCATGATGGACTCCATCGTGGCTCCCACAACGCTCCAGGAGCACCTCGTTTCCCAGCTTCATACGGCGGATGTGAAAAACGCCCGCATCGCCAGCCATGTGGAATATCTCATTGGTAATCTCGATGACCGTGGCTTCCTCAACGCTCGCATCGACGACATCAGCCTCCAGCAGGCCATCCCGATCGACGAACTGCGTGAAGCCAAGCGCTTGCTCCAGAGCTTTGACCCCGTCGGCGTCGGTTCCGAGGATCTGCGTGAGTGCCTGATGGTGCAGCTCGATCGTCTTGGTAAACGAGGCACGCTGCCCTGGCGCGTGCTCGATCAGTATCTCGACGATCTCGCCAACAAACGCTACCCCGTCATCGCCAGGAAACTCGGCGTCCCAGTGGAGCAAATTTCCCGTGCGGGCGACCTCATCGGCACGCTCGATCCTCGTCCCGCGCAGCGCTTCGCCGTTTCGGATAACAACTACGTCACACCCGATGTCGTCGTCGAGCGGCTCAATGGGGAGTGGGTGGCCGTCATGACGAATGATGACCTGCCTCGTCTGCGCATCAGCAACACCTACAAGGACCTTCTCAGCCAGGCTCAAAGCACCGGCGAAGTGCGTGATTATGTGCGCGACAAGATCCGTGGGGGTAAATTTCTCATTCGCTGCATTCACCAGCGCCAGCAGACCATTCATAAAATCGCCACTGAGATTCTCCGCCATCAGCGTGACTTCCTCGATAAGGGTCTCGGCCATCTCAAATCCCTCAACATGGCTACCGTGGCCGCCGATGTGGGAGTGCATGAGACGACTGTCAGCCGCGCCATCGCTGGCAAATACATCGCCACGCCACACGGCGTCTTTGAGCTGAAGTACTTCTTCACTCACGGCGTGAAAACCGATTCCGGCGAGGACATGAGTAACACGAGCGTGAAAAACGCCATCTCCGAGCTCATTAAGCAGGAGTCAAAGCATAAGCCTCTCAGCGATGACAAGCTCGCTGCTCTCCTCGATAAGCAGGGCATCAAAGTCGCCCGCCGCACGATCGCGAAGTATCGCGAGGCTCTTGGCATTCTCCCCAGCCATCTTCGCAAAGAATTCAGTTCTCCACCACCCAGGGAGCCCAAGGCCCGCAAATCCAAGAAGGAGGCTTCTGAGCCTGAGCCATCCGAAGCCTAATCCGCTTAACCCGCCGGAGCATCGAGTGCTCGAAGGTAATCGAAGGTGAAGAGACCGGTGTTGTGCCCATCGCTAAAATCAAACTGGACGGCATACCCGCCGATGATGCGCCAATCGCGCACGGTGACGCCGGGGAAGTGCTTCTGATTCGTTCCGCCGATCTGGCGGCCGAGTAGATCACGTTCTCCTGTGTTTTCCGCACTGGGGGAGGCGGCACGCAGCTTTTCCATCGCAATAAATTGTTCGTGACCATCACTCCAAATGATGGCGACTTCGTTTCCGATGAGTTCGAGGCGAGCAGGGGACATGGGCATTGGAGAGTTTTGAGCTGGATGGATGAAAAACAAAAGGGACGCTCGAAAGCGTCCCTTTTGAAGGTGATTCTGAACTCCGCTGAAGATTAGCGGGAGTAAAGTTCGACGACGAGCTGCTCGTTGGCGATGGGGGCGATCTCTTCACGCACGGGGGCGCGGTTGACGATGCCCTTCATGGCGTCACGATCGACGGTCATCCAGTCAGCGTTCGGGCTGCCTGCGGTCATTTCGAGGAACTTGCCCACGAGCTGCTGGGAACGAGGGGCGGCCTTGACGGCGACCACGTCACCGGCTTTGCACTGGTAGCTGGCGATGTTCACGACCTTGCCGTTCACGGTGATGTGGCGGTGGGCGACGAGCTGGCGGGAAGCGAAGCGGGTGTTCGCAAAGCCCATGCGGTAGCAGACGTTATCGAGGCGGAGCTCGAGCATCTGAAGCAGGATTTCACCGGTCACACCTTTTCGGCGCTGGGCCTCGGCGAAGAAGCGACGGAACTGCTTTTCGAGCACGCCGTACTGGAAGCGGAGCTTCTGCTTTTCGATGAGGGCGGTGCCGTATTCGGAAGTCTTGCGGCGGGTGTTGCGAGCACCGTGCTGTCCCGGGGGGAAATTGCGCAGTTCGAGGGCTTTGGAGGGGCCGAAAAGAGCCACACCGAAGCGGCGGGCGATTTTTTCACGAGGTCCAGTGTAGCGAGCCATGAGTCAGGTTTTAGGGAAAGGGATTCGAATTAAACGCGGCGGGATTGCGGCGGGCGACAGCCATTGTGCGGGATCGGGGTGACGTCCTTGATGGCCGTTACTTCGATGCCGAGGGCCTGCACAGCGCGCACGGCGGACTCACGACCGGAGCCAGGACCATTCAGGCGGACTTCCACTTCGCGGAGACCGTGACCCATCGCCTGACGGCAGGCATCCTGAGCGACGACCTGGGCAGCGTAAGCGGTGCCTTTACGGGAACCGCGGAAACCCATCTTACCAGAGGAGGAGGAGCCGATCTTAGCACCCGTCTTGTCCGTGACAGTGACGATGGTGTTATTGAAGGTGGCTTTGACGTGAACGATACCCGTGGAGACGTTCTTCGAGCCCTTGGCCTTGATGATCTTGGCGCCTTCTTCCTCGCCTCCGATCTCTGCCCAGATGCTCTGGGAGACCTGGCGGTCACCGCCGGTGGGTTGCTTGTCAGCCGCAGCAGCGGCGGCGGGTGCGGGAGCAGGAGCGGCGGCAGGAGCAGCCGTTGCTTCAGCAGGGGATGCCGGGATGATTTCGTCAGCCATGATAGGTAAAGTGCGTCGCGTTGAGGGTTACTTGGAGGCTTTCTGAGCGCCGACGGTCTTACGCGGACCTTTGCGAGTGCGGGCGTTCGTATGAGTGCGCTGGCCGCGCACTGGAAGACCACGGCGGTGACGGTGGGCGCGGTAGCAGTTGATGCCCAGGATGCGCTTCATGTGCATCTGGATCTCACGGCGAAGGTCGCCTTCGATCGGAAGCTTCAAACCTTGGATGACCTGCGTGATGAGCGCGATCTGCTCATCGGTGAGCTCACCGGCGCGCGTGTTCGGATCAATGTTCGTCGCAGCAAGAACCTTGCGGCTAATGGGAAGACCGATGCCGTAAATATAAGGCAGCGAGTATTCGATCTTTTTGTCGTTAGGAATTTCGACTCCGAGCAGGCGGGGCATAAGACGTGGTTTGTGAGGTGAAAAGCGGATCAACCCTGACGCTGCTTATGGCGTGGGTTTTTGCAGACGACACGGACGATGCCAGCGCGACGGATCACGCGGCATAGTTCGCAGAGGGGTTTGACGGAAGTGCGGACTCGCATTGGAAAGAAAGATTGCTGAGGGGAGAAACAATCAGGAACCCTTGCCGGAGCAAGGGGGCGGGATGCCTACCACAGAAGAAACCTCGCGCAAGCCAGATTTTCACAGTTTTCCGGTGCGCTCCGGCCTCTCTTGCTCATAAAGAGGGGCGCATGAAAAACATCCTTTGCTTTGGAGATTCAAACACCTGGGGCTTCATCCCGGAAAGCATCACTGAGAGCCATTCCCGGCGTCACCCGCATGATGTGCGCTGGACGGGTGTGCTGGCCCGCGAGCTCGGCGAAGGCTTCCGCGTGATCGAGGAAGGGCAAAATGGCCGCACCACCGTTCACGACGACCCTTTCGCCCTCGTCCGAAACGCCAAAGCTGTGCTCCCGGCCATTTTGGAGTCCCACAAGCCGCTCGACCTCGTCGTGCTGATGCTCGGCACAAACGACCTCAAAAATGTTTTTGGCGTCTCGCCCTCCGAAATCGCTGTCGGGGCCAAAATCCTCTCTCAGACGATTTTGACCAGCGATGCCGGTCTCGCGGCCAAACCGCCGCGCCTGCTTCTCTTGTGCCCGCCGACCGTCGGGCAGCTCTCCCACCTGCCGGATCTCGAAGCCAAGCTCACGAATGCCCATGCTCGCAGCCAGCAACTGCCAAAGCACTACGAAGCCGTCGCCGCCGCCCTCGGTTGCGCCTTTTTAAACACACAGGAAATCGTCACGCCAAGTCCCGCCGATGGCATCCACCTCGATGCGGCAGCTCATCAAAAGCTCGGCCTCGCCCTCGCCGCGAAAATCAAATCCCTCTTTTAAATCATGACTTGGCTCGAACGCATCTACCCTGCTCTCAAACCCTGGCTCTTCCGACTCGACGCGGAGACGGCGCACTCGCTCACCGTCAAAATGATGGTCATCTCCCACAAACTTGGGCTGCTGCGGCCGCTCGGATCGGGCCAACCAGTTCAATGTATGGGTTTGACCTTTCCGAATCGACTCGGCCTCGCCGCAGGCATGGATAAATCTGCCAGCGCCGCCGATGCCTGGGCCGCGCTTGGGCTGGGTCATGTCGAGGTAGGCACGCTCACGCCGCGTCCGCAGCCTGGGAATGCCAAGCCGCGCCTCTTCCGCCTGCCGGAGCACAACGCCCTCATCAACCGCATGGGCTTCAACAACCCCGGCATCATCAGCGCCGTGAAGCGCCTCGAAAAGCGTCGCTCCAAGGCCGTCGTCGGCGTGAACATCGGCAAAAATTTCGACACGCCGAACGAAAACGCCGTCAACGACTACCTCTACTGCCTGAAGGCCGCCTACGGCACCGCCGACTACATCACCGTCAACATCTCCAGCCCGAACACCAAGGGCCTGCGAGACCTCCAAGCCGAGGACGCCGTGCGTCATCTGCTGACCACGATGAAAAAGGAGCAGGCGGAGCTCAAAAAGGAGCATGGCAAAATGGTCCCCGTGCTTGTGAAGATTGCCCCGGACCTCAACGACCTCCAAATCGAGTCGCTCGCTCGCGTCATCAACGAGATCAATCTCGACGGTGTCATCGCCACGAATACCACCATTGCCCGTGAAGCCATCGCTGGGCACCGTCTGGCGAATGAACCCGGCGGCCTCAGCGGTGCTCCCGTGCGTGAGAGATCCTCTCTTGTGCTGCAAGCCTTCCGCATGCTTTTGAAGCCCACCATCCCGCTCATCGGCGTGGGCGGCATCGTCGAAGGTTCACATGCGGCGGAGAAGATCCAGCATGGAGCTGAGCTTGTGCAGATTTACAGCGGCCTCGTCTTCCGTGGCCCCACCCTTATCCGCGACTCCCTTGCCGCGCTTTCCACGAAATAAACGCCATGCACACGCCCACCATCGAAACCCGCGAGGAGATCATGTTCTTCGACACCGACTGCGGTGGCGTCGTCCACAATATCGCCTACCTGCGCATGATCGAGACCGCCCGCACGCGTCTCGCCGCGAAGCTCGGCATGAAACTGCGCGAGATGTCCGAGACGCAGATTTACCCCGTCGTCGTGCGCACGGAGATTGATTACAAACGGCCCGCCAAGCTCGGCGATGAGATTGTCATTCACGGTCGGCTCGAAATCGTCGAGCGCGTGCGCTTCTGGTGTGCCTTTGAAGTCCGCCGCCCGGCCGATGACTCACTGCTCATCACCTGCCGCCAATCCCTCGCCCTCGTCCAGATGCCCCAAGGCCGCCCGATGCGCCTGCCAGATGACTGGAGCGAGAAGTATGCGCATCTGATGAAGAAGTGATGTCAGGGCCTTCTTGCCTTTGCTTATGCTTCGCCTCGGTTGTCCATGGGCATTGGGCAGATGGCGAAGAGCGTAGGGGTGCGCGGACACTTTTGGCCACCGTTCTCAGGGCCAGAGGCTGACCACGGAACACATGGAAAGTCAGAGCTGACCAACAAAACGCTGCTCTAGGTGGAACAGAGGTCGAGGGGGCATGGGGGCAGAGAATGACAAATCCGGAATGTCGAATGACAATGGGTCAGCGTTTCGAGCGGAGTTTGGACTTCGTTTTCGTGTCGGCGAGGGTATGAAAGCCGATCTCCTTTTTCGGGCCCCTTGGCGGTGGTGCCATGAGTTGGCGGAGGGCGTCAAAGACGACCTTGAACTGGCCGTCGTATTTCTTTTCCATGGTCTCCAGCTTGCGGGCAAGTTCAGCATTGGTGGAAAGCATCTGCCGGAGGCGAACGAAGGCCCGCATGATGGCGATATTCACCTGCACGGCACGGTCACTGCGCAGCACGCTGGAGAGCATGGCGACGCCCTGCTCGGTGAAGGCAAGATTGCCGTATCTGGAACCACCATGGGAACTTGAGATCACATTTTGTGATCTCAAGGTTTGCATTTCCTCCTGTGTGATTTCGAAAACGAAGTCCTCTGGGAAACGCTCCAGATTGCGCTTTACGGCTTGTTTCAAAGCCCGAGTCTCGACGCCGTAGAGTTCGGCGAGATCAAAGTCGAGCATGACTTTCTGCGAGCGAATTAGCAGGATGCGGCGCTCAGCCTGAAGGGCGATGGCGTGGCCAGAGGAGGGGGCCATGATGGAGAGGGATTAGTTAAGAGGCAGGCCGATGACGCGGACTTGGAGGCAAGTGGCCTGAGCTTGCCGCCAGTCGAGGTCACCAAGTATTTTCTCCGTGAAGGGCATGGCTGGACCGAGCAGCATGCGAATGAACTGAAGGCGCTCGAATTCATGCTGGACAGTCTCGTCTTCATTGAAGCAGCGGGCGACTTCCTGGGCGGGTGCGAGGAGATTCATAAGGGTCAGCCCCGAAAGCGGGAAAGAGAGTTGGATACAAACAAGAAGATGGGTGAGCTTTGTCAAAAGTAGGCTGCGAGAATTGTGGCAACGATGAGCCTCACTTCGCCTCGACGGGCACCATGGGCTCGCGGAGCTGGAGCTGCTTTTCTTTGCCGAGATTCTTCAGAAGCGTTGCCGGCCATTCCCAGGAGGCTTTGTCCTTGGTGTAGATGACCACACGCGTCTTGTCCGCGGCCATCGCGACGGCCTGTGGCAGGTCGAGGGTTTTGAGCACATTGAGCAAGGCCGGGGCAGGGGAGATAGCGCCGTCCACGGTGCCATTGTGAGTCGTGGGAAGGTCGTGGAGGTCGAGGCGCTTGATGCCATCGGTGAAGAGGCTCGCATAGACTGCATCGGCCGCCATGTCGCGATGCGCCTGAATCCAGAGCGGCGTGTCTTTGAGGCCCGAAATGTCGCGGATCGTCGCCACCGCCCGGTGAATGTCCCACACACGCATGCCATCCACGGTTTGCCCGAGAAGGTAAAAGCGGCGCAGCCGCTGCGTCTGCGCTTTCTCGCTGCCCGACCATGCCGTCGGCCCCACGCCGCGCGGGCACACATAGGCCATGCCCCATTTGTTGGAGGTGAACATCTTCTTCTCCTGCTCGAAGGCCTTCTCATCGTCCGGTAGACCCGGGAAGGCCTCCATGAGCTTGCCAAAGCGTTTGTGGTAGGTGGCGCAGAACGCGTCCCAGCCTTCCTCATCGAGCACATTCAGCGCCACAAGCTCCAGATCCTCCGGGCGGAGCCCATCGCGATGCGTGATGAAGATGCGAAGGCGGTAGCCGGATTGCGGCTCGAAGTCGAAGGCGGACATCTCGATGCCATCTCGCACCATGCTGCCTTCCTGCGCCGCATTCACACCGCCTGCATCCTGCGGCCAGCCGCGAAAGGTCTTTTCGCTGAGCGACTTCAGCCAGCCATCCTTCACCTGCTGCCAGTCCTTCTCATTCGTCGGCGGTGCAGGAGCCTTGGCCATCGGCACAAAGCTCTCGTCGATCTTGGTGTTTCGCTCGTCCTTCGGCAGTTCGGTGAAAACACGCAGTGCCTCTGGTTCCAGCTTCTTTTTGGCGCCTTCGTCGATCACCTGCATCGGGTCTGCGCCTTTGAGATGGCGCTCCATCCAATGAAACGCGCCCATGTTCAGTGGCTGCAAATCTTTGTGCGGTCCTTCGGCCACTTGCAGGCCCAGATTACCCTCCACGCCGAGCATCTCATACACTCGCCGCACGTCTTGGTAGAGGTGGAAAACGCCGTCGATGGGGAAGATCGTATCCTTATCTGTGTTCACCACCAGCAGCGGACGCGGCGCGGCGAGGGCCACGAGGCGGGAGAAGTCCCAGCGGTAGGTGTTCACGAAAAACATGCAGTCGCAGTGGCCCTCGATGCAGCCGTCGATCACCTGGTTTTGCAGATCGGTGACGCCCGCTGTGGGAGCGCTAGCCTTGATGCGCTCGTCCAGCGCCGTGATCCACCAGGAGTAGGCCCCGCCGCCGCTGCGGCCGGTGACGCCGAATTTCGTCTTGTCCACCTCGCTTCGTGTTTCGAGGTAATCCAGCGCCCGCATGCAGCTCCACGCCTCGAGCCCGGCGGGCGTGTAGCCACGCGAATACCACCACCAGCGACCCTTGCTGTAGGTGCCGTGATGCTCGCCGCGGATCTCACCGAGCTGCACCGTGTCGATGATCAGGCAGGCATAGCCATGACGGGCAAACCATGCGCCGTGATGCTCGTAGCCCGTTTTGTTTCCGAAGCTGATGCCGTCCTTCACCTTCAGCGCATGACCGCACACATACAAAATGGTCGGCAGCGGCTTCTCCACCTTCTCCGGCAGGTACAGATTCGCCGTCACATAAAGACCCGGCATGGATTGAAAGTGCAGTTTTTCCACGAGGTAGCCCTCGCCCTTCACCTCGCCGGTTTTCACGGCGTTCAAAGGGGTGCGTTCCGGCATCGGATCGAGCCCCAGCATCTCCGCGAGCTGGCGGCGATACTCAGGCGCTTTCTTTTTCCAATCCTCCGCATCTTCGACGTCCTTCACGCCACCGCTTTGTGCCTGCTGCCGCGTCTCGCTGGCGAAGTAAGCGTTCAGCATGCGGTTCCCCGGCGTGTCCGGCGTCTTCTCCGGGTAAGGAGACTTCGCGCAGAGCGTGGTGGCGGCAAAAAGAAAGGCGGAGAACGTGAATCGCATGGCCGGACTCAAACGGACGGCGCGGCTGGCTATTGCCTCCACGAAAACTCGGCAACAAATGCCTTGCATCCACACTCAACTGGCTATGATCCGCGCCCTGCAAAACGCAGCCCCTGCTCGGGTGGCGGAATTGGTATACGCGCAAGACTAAGGATCTTGTGCCGAAAGGCTTAAGGGTTCGAGTCCCTTCCCGAGCACCACTCCTTGAAAATCAAGGAGTTGGGGTGTGTGCATACGGTGGTTTTGACAAGCCCCACGAGGGTATGCATGACAAAAGCATGACAAAGCCGGGCCTTCCTGCTCGGCGAAAAGGAAATTCTCCCCTGCGGATCAAGCACGGCAGCGCCGTGGTGCCAATTTACTCGGGCAAGGTTCATGGCCGGGATCGCTACACAGTGGCTTTTCATCTGAACGGTCAGCGAGTCCGGCGAACTTTCGGCACCCTGGAGCGGGCCAAAAGCGAGGCGCTGCTTGCGGCCAAGCGCATCCAAAGCGGCATGGCTGCTACCAACGACATCAGTCCCGCTCAGCGTGAATGTTATCTGGCGGTGGACCGGTTGGTGGCACCCTTCAACATTCCTGCCGTGGCAGCGGTGGATGAATACGCCCGATGCCGCCAACTTCTGGGTGACGTGCCGCTCTTGGTGGCGGTCCAGGAATTCGTCCGCCGAACAAGAGGGATGACCCTCGGGGTTAAGGTTCCGGCCATTATTCCGGAATTGATCCAGTCCAAGAAGCAGGATGGCTTAAGCGCCAGTTATGTGAACCAGCTTGCCATCACGGCCCGAAGGTTTGCCGAGGCATTCCCAAATGAGATCACATCCATCGGTTCTGGAGACATTGACCTGTGGCTTCGTCGCCTCGGCGGATCGCCAGTGACTCGCAACTCGATACACCGATGCATCAAGGTGCTCTTTTCTTTCGCGAAGTCGCGCGGTTATCTGCCCCGCTCTGAAGCGACTGCAGCCGAGATGCTGCCACTCGCCAAGGCCGGCGACTCGGTAACGGAGATTTTTCGTGCACAAGATATCCAAAAGCTGCTGGAGGCTTGCCCTCCACATCTGTTGGGTTTCGTCGCGATTGGGGCTTTTGCCGGGCTTCGAGTCGCAGAGATTGGCCGTCTTGACTGGTCTGCTGTGGATCTCGAGCGCAAAATCATTATGCTCAGGGCGGATCAGGCCAAGACTGCCTCTCGCCGAATTGTTCCCATCACCAGCAACTTGGAAGCCTGGCTCCGCCATCTGAATCGCTGTGGGGCGGTGACGCAAGGCACCAAGACCGCGGTCGAAGTGACGGCGCTTGCCAAAAGACTTGGCATCAAATGGCCTCACAATGGTCTTCGTCATTCCTTCATCAGCTACAGAATCGCAGACATCAAAGATGCTGCTCGCGTTGCGTTGGAGGCAGGCAACTCACCAGAAATCATTTTCAAACATTATCGTGAGCTTGTAACCGAACAGGAAGCCCACGAGTGGTTTTCCATAAGCCCAGGTGAGGGCTGGAGTCCTCCGCCCTCAGGCAAGCGGCGGTATTCCTCGAGGAGGAGGCGTATAGCTATTCGTGCGTAAACTCGTTGCGCAACGAACTTCAACTGGCGCTGATGAGGTTGTGGGAGCGCAACCGGTCGAGGACGAGTTGCAGTTTGGTTTGGAGGTCGGCGATCTGAGCTTCGAGTTGGGCTACATCCACGGTGTCGCTGCCACTCAGGCTGGCAGTGCCGTTCACGTTGTCGATTGGTGCCAGAGGTTGAAGGCTTCCCCGAATATCCACGGCCTCTGAGATGGATGTCGTGTAACCATAAGGACCTAGGTAGCTACCTTCATTGCCCGGAGTGCTGCCACCGCCACCAACCCAACTTTGGAGTTGGAGCACATGACGATCGCCATCGAGGACAATAGCAAGTTGAGGGCTCCAACCATTGGCACCCTCAGCACCGTTGCTGCCCCCCGAGCCGCCATCCGCGCCTGGCGGCCCGTCACTGCCCCTCACATAGAACGGACCAAAGCTCTGGCCGGAGGATGTGTAGAAAGTGAGATTTGAGCCGTCGAAGTCGATGTTGGTCATGGGAGTGGCATCAGCGCCGTTGCTGCCGTCACTGCCAGAAGCTCCGCGAAGATCGACGGCTTCGTATAGGTAGGGGGTGAAGCCGCTGGCTCCGAGGTAGTAGCCTTCACTGCCCGGAGTGCTGCCACTGCCGCCGGTCCAGTTTTGCAATTGCAGAACCCGACGTTCGCCATCGCTGATGGCGATGAACAACGGACTCCAACCATTGGCACCATCCGCACCGGTGCTGCCCCCGTTGCCGCCGTCTGCGCCCGGTGCCCCATCACTGCCGCGCTCACCACGAATGTCAGTAGCGTCGTACAGATTAGGAGTGAGTCCGCTGGCTCCGAGATAGTATCCTTCATAGCCTGGAGTGCTGCCACTGCCG
>JBEIGR010000088.1:0-13354 GCA_040381795.1 Verrucomicrobiaceae bacterium
ACGCCGTTCCGGTGCCGGAGCGTTGGCGCCTGGCGAGTCAGGCGGACACCTGGGACCGGCTGTCTGCGGAAGATCGTGAGGAGGCTGCTGGGATGGTGCGGCGCTGGCTGGAATGGGCGGTGGAGGGCGGGGCGAGGCTTTGAAGCGATCACCCATAAACCATCGTTCGGTAGGCGGGGAGGTCTGAACCGCGAGCGGAGCTGCGGACTACTTCTGACATCGAGGCGGAGGCGGTGGAGGACGAGTAGCCCAAGGCGCGGGCTAAAGCCCCCTGCCCGCAAGGCTACGGTCAGCGCTGCAGGCGGGGAACCAAGAACCAAGAACGAAGAACCAAGAACGAAGAACTGGATTGTCGGCGGGAATGGAATCCCGCCCTCCGGAAGGGCCTAATGACGTAGGTTCAGGGATTGGATGATTGCGCGGGGCTTCATCGTGCTTAACGGATCAGCCCCCCCAACCTCATGCTCACAGAAAACGACATTCGCACCGCTCTTGGCGGCGTCCGCTACCCTGGCTTTAGCCGGGACATTCTCTCCTTTGGCCTGGTGAAAGGCATCCAAGTAACCGGCCGTGATGTGACGGTGGAAATCTCCCTGGCCACCCGGGATCCAAACATCCCGCGTCTCATTCACGAGCAAGCGATGGACGTGCTGCAGAAGCTGTCGGGCATCGGCGAGGTGCGGCTGAACTTTGACATCAAGGACCCGCCCGGCACGAACACGACGGCGTCGGATAAGCTGGGTAAATCGAGCATCCCGGGCGTGAAAAAGATCATCGCGGTGGCCTCGGGCAAGGGCGGGGTGGGCAAGAGCACGGTGGCGAGCAATCTGGCGGTGGCGCTGAGCAAGACGGGGGCCCGTGTGGGCCTGTGTGACTGCGATTTGTATGGGCCGAGCATTGCCCACATGTTCGGCACGGATGAGCGGCCGTTTCAAAATGATGAGCAGCAGATCGTGCCGGTGCAGAAACACGGCCTGCAGCTGATCTCGATGGGCTTTTTGCTCGAAGATGATTCGCCAGTGATCGTGCGTGGCCCCATCGCCACACGCTACACGCAGCAGTTTCTGCGTCAGGTGGCCTGGGATGATCTCGATGTGCTGGTGCTGGATCTGCCGCCGGGCACGGGGGACATCCAGCTGACCATCGTGCAGACGGTGGCTCTCGACGGGGTGGTGATCGTGACGACGCCACAGGAGGTGGCGCTGATCGATGCCCGCAAGGCGGTATCCATGTTCCAAAAGGTGAACGTGCCGATCCTGGGCATCGTGGAGAACATGAGCTACTTCCTCTGCCCTTCCGACGGCAAGCGATACAACCTCTTTGGCGAAGGCGGCGGCGGACATGAGGCGAAGCGTCTCGGGGTGCCGCTGCTGGGCCAGATCCCGATCGAGATGCCGATCCGCGAATGCGGTGATGAAGGCCACCCCATCGCTCTGGAAGATCCGGTGACGAGTACGGCCTCGCGGGTATTTCAGGAGATCGCGGCGAAGGTGCGGTAAGCGATGCTCCCCCAGGGTATTCTTTGCCCACCAGACAAGAGAGCCACGAGTGCTGCGTATGAATGCGCATGCCCGGTAGCGACCATGGACATGCCTTTACCTTCATGAATCCGCGTGTGCGGGATGGGGTGGTGGTGCATGGCCGGCGCTCGGTGCTCAAAACAAGCCTCGCTGGCCTAGGCGGGCTGACGCTGCCGGGTTTGATGAAACTCCGGGCGGAGGGCAAAGCGGGCGGAAACGGCAAGGCGGTGATCCTGCTGTGGATGACCGGGGGTCCTTCGCAGATCGATACCTGGGACCCGAAGCCGGAGCGCCCGATCGAGAACCGGGGGCCGTTCAAGACGATCCAAACGAAGCTCCCCGGGGTGCGTGTGTGCGAATTCCTGCCGAAGCAGGCGGCGATGCTGGACCAGTTTACGCTCATTCGATCGGTCGATTGCCGCTTTAGCAACCACGAACCGAACATGGTGATGCAGACGGCGAATCTGACGAACGAGCCGCGCACGAATCCGAAGGCGAAGCACTTTCCCTCCTTTGGAAGCATCGTGGCGAAACACCACGGGGCGAATCATCCGGCGATGCCTCCCTACGTCGTGCTGAATATGAAATCACGCTCGCATGTGGCGTGGGGTGGCTACCTGGGGACGCAGTTTGATCCTTTCGATGGCGATCAAGCCGCGAAGCTCTTTCAACTGCCTGCCGGGCTAAGCATGGACCGCCTGCACGCCCGCCAGACGCTGAGTAAGCAGATGGACGGTCTCCGAGCGGAGCTCGACGCCAGCGGGATGATGGGCGCGATGGATGCCTTTGGGCAGAAAGCCTTCGACATCGTGGCGGGAGGCCGTGCGCAGGAGGCTTTTGATTTGGAAAAGGAGCCGAAAAAGGTGCGGGATCGCTACGGTGAGCACGACTGGGCAAAGCAGGCGCTTCTGGCCCGCCGCCTCGTCGAGCGAGGATCGTCCTTTGTGACCATCGACCTGAGCAACCACAGCGCCTCCGGCACCTGGGACACGCATGGTGACAACATCCCGCCCTATGGCGGCATCTGGAACGGCCTGCGCCCGCTGCTGCCCGTCTTTGATCATGTGCTCACCACGCTAGTGAGCGACCTGCGGGAACGCGGGCTGCTTGATGACACGCTCGTCATTGCGATGGGTGAATTTGGCCGCACGCCGACGCTGGGCACGCAGGGGAGCACGGACGGGCGCAACCATTGGCCCGTGGTGATGAGCATGTGCCTCGCCGGCGGTGGTTACCGTCATGGACAGGTGATCGGCTCAAGCACGAAAGACGGTGCGGAGATCGAGGAGCGTCCCGTGACGCCGGGTGATCTGGCCGCGACGATTTACCATCACATGGGTGTGCCACTGGATGCGACATACACGGATCACCAAGGCAGACCCAATTTCATCGTGGATAGCGGCAGGCCGCTTGCGGAGCTGATTTGATCGCTCCACGAATGAAAAAGGGACGGCTCGAAAGCCGTCCCTCGAAAACATAGGCGCGATGGCAAGATCAGATCGCTTCCTTAGGCTTGTCAGCCACAGGCTTTTCACCCTCGGGTTTGGCTTCGGGTTTGGCTTCTTCGACCGGTGGGCGACGGAAGCCGCCTTCGCCACCGCTAGGAGGCGGGCCACCTTCACCACCGGGGCGGCGGAAGCCACCAGGAGCTCCCTGGCTACCGCCAGGCCCCCCAGGCCCGCCACGCCCCATCATCTCACGCAGGCGGTTCATAGCGCTGACGTACTCCTCCTCGGAGACGCTGCCATTGCTGTCAGCATCCATGCGCTTGAAGGATTCTTTGGGGTCGCCAAACATGCCGCCGCGTCCACCACCGGGGCCACCGGCTCCAGGGCCACCAGGGCCACCAGGGCCGCCGGCTCCGGGACGCCCTCCTTCAGGACCACCAGGAGGTGGGCTACCGTTTGGGGGGGCACCCTCCGGTGAGCCTGGGGGACGGCGGAAACCGCCCTCACCTTCGCCGCTAGGACGCGGGCCGCTTTCACCACCGGGGCGGCGCATGCCACCTCCTGCATCACGCCCACGTTGAGCGAATTGGCCGAACTCAGCCTGATCGATAAAGCCGTCGCTATTGGCATCGGCACGGCCAAAACGCTCGTCGGTTTCTTTGCGAGACAAGGCAGCAAACTCGTCTTTGCTGATTTTGCCGTCCGCATCGGTATCCGCCCGTTTCACGAACTCGGCCAGACGAGCAGCCCCATCGCCAGCGGGGGGCGGTCCTTTGGGTTTCCCGCCATCCTGGGCGGTGGCGAGGCAGGCACTCAGGCAGATGAAGCCGAGGCCGAAGATGAATGAAGCATGTTTTTTCATAGGTAGTGAGGTGTTCGCGGTTGAACTAGGCGATGAGATAACCCTTCGACTCCAAGATGGTTTCACTTCAATCTGGCGTTTTTATCTCGGAGGCTAGCGCCGTAAAAAGAACAAACCCGTCAGCCGTTGGAGCTGCCGGGTTTGAAAATGAAGCCGCTAGAGCCTGGCCTACTCGATCATGATTTGGCAACCGGAGCTGCTGCCGCAGGCTGTGGTGAACTCTTGGCTGGGGCGTAGTAGTAGCTGGCGTAGTTGTAGTAGGTATACTCCTT
This sequence comes from Verrucomicrobiaceae bacterium, assembly GCA_040381795.1. Classification (GTDB taxonomy): domain Bacteria; phylum Verrucomicrobiota; class Verrucomicrobiia; order Verrucomicrobiales; family Verrucomicrobiaceae; genus Prosthecobacter. Next base: position 4,103 of record JBEIGR010000088.1, read on the forward strand.
CAGATTGGAGCTAGAACGGTTCAGAATGACGCCTCCCACATTCACCTGGCGCTCATAAAGAAGGTCAAGGGCCTTGCCTGTGAGGCGAGCCATCGTGGAAGACATGCGGACGATGAATAGAACTGCATCGAGTTTCGGCGCAAAGCTGGCGGTATCATCCGCCACGAGCACCGGGGCACTGTCGAAGATAACATAATCGTATTCATCCCCCATCTCCTTGAGCATCTCCTCAGCCGTTTTGGAGAGCAGCATCTCGGAGGTCTGATCGAAAACATCACCACGGGCGAGGAGGTCGAGATTCCGAGTGCTAGTTTCCTGAACGGCATCACGCCAGTGGAGCTTGCCCCGAAGTGCCTCGCTAAGACCAGGTGTTGCAGGAAGCTTGAACAGCTCACTCACGCCACCACGACGAAGGTCGCAGTCAGCGAGCAAGACGCGAGCACCAGCGAGCGCCATGGTAACGGCAAGATTCGAAGTGACGGTGGTTTTACCTTCATTAGGTACTGCGGACGTGCACAAAATCGTTTTGGGCGCTTTACCGTTCCAATTCTTGAACAGGATCGACGAACGTATCGTGCGGAAGGCCTCGGCGTAGAGATGCCTGTCATCATTCGGGCGGAGAAGGGCCACATCACCACGCTGGCGCTGTTCGGGAATCTGTCCCAGCACTGCTTCGCCTGGGAACAGAGACTGGAACTCACTGAAGGAATTCATTCGGTCATCAAGGCGATCAAACAAAAGCAGAATGATCACGCCAGCTCCAATACCGACGATCAATCCAATGATGATGGGCATCTTCCAGTCGTCAGTGTGCTCAGAAGCTGTTGTAGCACGCTCCTGAACAGCCACATAGTCGCTCTGCGTATTGAACATGTTTTGGAAGTTCTCCGCACGCTCGAACATTTTTTGGTAGGCCTCTTTGGCCACCATTGCATCGCCCTCGAGTTTTTTGTGCTCAGCGAGCTTTGCACCCAACTCAAGCGCTTCCTTTTCTCGCTCTGAAACCTGCTTATCGAGTACGAGAACCATGCGGTTGATGGCTTCGCGCTGGGATAGCATCTCCTGCTGGATCTGCGCCTCAAACCGCTTGAGCAAGGCCTCCTGCCCCCTGATCTCTTGGGTCATCTCCGTAACCTGGGGATGACTTTCCTTGAATGTCTCAAGAAGGGATTCTCTTTTGGTCGTCAGCAATGTGATCTGCCCCTTAGTACGGAGGAAATCCTGCTCGGCGAGCGTCAGTCCTTTGTTGCTCGAACCGGTGGAGTCACCCGTGCCTTGTCCGCTTTCCGCTCCTCCCTTGTTACTGGCAGCCCCACCTCCCGTCCCATTGGTAGCGGCCGCAGTGGCGAGGCGCTCTCGATTTTGCATGGCCGCTTTGACGTCTTGAACGGCCATATCGATCTCGGAAAGCGCCGTGCGCTGGGTTTCCCGCTGCCCCTTGAGCTGGGTGAGGAAATACGCGGCCTCATTCTGGCCGTTGGTAATGGTCAGAATGTTGTTGGCTGAACAGAACCGTTGGAGGAGATCGGATTTTTCCTCCATGACCTTTTGTTTGTTGACAACTTCCTGAAGGAAGGTGCTGAGAACCTTACCCTGAGCCTGCTCACGAATGCTCTGGCGGAAGGCAATAAACTCATCAAGCAATGAGTTCAGGAAGATCTGGGTGTACTTCGGCTCGGAACCCGTAGCGAGGATGTTGAAGATGGCGGAGCCTTTGGTCTGGGCCACGCGAATCTCCACATCCGAATCCTTGAGATCTGGGTGCAAAGCGTGAACGCGTTCACGAGCCTTGCGAATCATTTCAGCGCTCTCGATCGTCTCAATGATGGTGCCGTAAAAGTCCGACAACTGCTCCTGCCACTGTAGATCTCCATTAGCTACCATGCGCCCACCTGCGACGAGCTTAGCCAGAGATCGGAAAATTTGCGGTTTGCCCGTAATGGTCAGCGCTTGCACACACACGCCAATACTGGCAGTCAAAAGTAGGAACCACCAGCGCCGACGCAGTAGGATCTTGTATCGCTGAAACTTGGCTGAAGCCTCATGAATGCGGTTCAGTGTGCTGGATTGCACTTGTCCGCCGGGAAGCGAGAGGTTTTGTTCCATAGGGTTTAAAGGCGGCTGTTAAGTCGAGGGTTGATCCACTCAGCAGAACCGGGAAAGGCACGCGGAGGGATGGGGAAGCAGAATCGCTTATAATTGCCTGGCTGCTATCGGAAAATACTGATGGAAGAATCAGATCTGTGAACTCAGGGACCCGAAAATTTAGAAGTTCACCGTCTTTTCCGGGATGATAACGACATCATTTTTGCGGAGATAAATATCCTTCTGCATCTGGCCTTTGACCATGATGCTGGAGACATCCACGAGAATGCTTTTTTCACCTTGGGGAGTCGTGCGAACAATTCTGACATGCTCTTTATCCGCAAATTGAGCAAACCCCCCAGCCCGAAGAATGGCCTGACTGATGGTCACATCCTCCGTTGGTGGTAGATCGTATTTACCCTGCTTGAGGACGAAGCCAAACATCGTGTAGGTTTCAAGTTCGACCCCATATGTCCCTCCGGGAGTGTCTGGAATCTGATCGATGGCAATAACCACGGTAGCGCTAATAAAGAAGCTCTTCTCCAAATCTCTTTTGATAGTATAAGCGAGGTCACGACAGGTGCGGCCAGCGGCTCGAACAAGGCCGATGTAGGGAACCTGAACTTCTCCCGTCACAGCAACTTTTTGAGTGACCGCCTCTTTGCGATCTTCGAGGATACGAATACTAACGATGTAGCCTGGCTGAATCGGCTTCGTGTTATCCAAAACCTCCATTGAGGTAAGCACCGCCGCACCAGTGAGTGTTCCAGATGAACTATCGTTACCTTGAGAATTGGCTGCCGACTTAGGAGAAGCTGGGACTCTGAAACCAGGGTCTTGGGCGTTCAAGGCTACCAAAGATCCTGCGAAAATGACTAATGCCGTGAGACGTGCTTTCATTGCTTGCATGAGAATAAATATATTGGAGAAGCGATTGGAGAGGTGAATTTTTCGACCTCACCAAACCTCTTCGAAAGACAACGGTGTTGGAAATCCGTTAGAAATTGTAGTTCAATCCCAGAATCACGCGGTGCTGGGTGAAATCAAGGTTGCTGTTGTAGGCGTTTGTCAGGAAGTAGCGGTAGCCAAAATTGAGGCTGGCCTTTTGTGTGATGGCCGTGGTGAAATCTAAGTTGAAGGCATGCTGATCGAAATCTCCATTGATCGCTTCGGAATCGGTGCGGCCGAAATGATAACCAACTCCCATTCTGATCTTCGATGTGATTTGATGATTGTAGTATGAGTCAAAGCCGTATTGAATGAGGTCGGTTTGAGCAACTGGAGAAGATGGGCGGGCACTCTCAAAGAAGCCTGTGAGCGAGAGGCGGCCTCCTTTGGAGGTGATAACCGATACGCCGTAATTTACATAGTCGGCTGTGATGAAGTTTGAAGTCAGGTTCAACGCGGACTCATGCCCGAAGGATAGCACATGATTCACCCGGTTGTTGATCTGGTTGGAAATGCTGAAATTGAAATAGAAATCTGACAAATCCTTGGTGTCCCCAGTTCCAAGCGGCGCGAGAACGGTCGGTGCTTCAAAGTCGAAATTCTGAAGGCCCGCAGACATGCGAAGGGTGGTGGTGGAGCCGAGTTGGGTCCGGAAAAACATACCCACATTCCCCATGACGGCATCGTTCAGAAGTGGCTGTTCGTAGTCGAGCAAGCTGACCCCTCCTTCAATGCCGGTGGCCCATGTGCCGTGAGGGCTATAGGTCAGCACCGTTTGAATGGAATCGAGTTGCCTGTTAAACTGATTGAAACGCTGCTCCATCGCCTTGGAGATGGAATTGTTGTAGTTTACAGACAACGACCACTTCGAGTTGATCGCCCAATTCATTGCGACACCCGCATCATTCTGAAATACGCCGAAAATTGACTGTGCATTCAGAGCGAAGGCGTTGTTCACGGCCGGACGGACGGAAACGCGGTCGTAAATGGTGAAATATACTGGACCAGCTTTGATGTCGAAAGCTAGAGTGCTACCGGGAAGGACATTCAGCACATAGTTTCCGCTTCCGTATGGTGCCAATTCTGGATGGTTGAAGTAATGATCAAATCCAACGGCTGTAGAGATGCTCAACACGTTGTTTTGAGTAACCCTGTAGTTGGCATCGATGTTTACCATTAATGTCCCGATCACGTCGGAGACTTGGTTCGTTTTCGAACGAGTAACGTTACTATTGTACTCCAAACCCGTATAGAGGCCCAAGCCCACATTCACGGGTCCAAGCTTCAGGTTACGCTTACCCGTAAGAAAAGGATCGGACACATAAGTGGGCGCGAAATAACCCGTCGGAGAGGTATACTGACCAGAGTAGTTTGTGTAATCCCCAACAGATCGCGCAGCCATGGCAGCACTGCCACTGCGTACAGCAGGCTGAGACATTTGGCGGGCTTCGCGAAGAAGGTCCTCTGGGCGCATCTCCCCATCAGCAGAGTTCACATAGGTGCCGCTATCGTAATCGTAAACTACATCTCCCGTGCGGAAACCAGCAGAGCTTTGCTGCATCTGCTGGGTTCGTGAACGAAAATCATCAAAGAAGCTGCTGGTCTGAGAAGGCGAGACGCCAAACTGAGCACTGGCAGGTGAAGCTAGCGCCAATACAGCAATGAAAGCTGCTCCAATGTGCGGGGCGAGGAATTCGGCAGGGCGAGAGAACAGCATAGTTCAGGAGATTTGAAGTAAAATAAAAATAGATAGAAGCAACCCTGCTTTTGTTTGTCCATCTTTAAAAACAGTACTTTTTCAAAAATCTCGTTCCAAAACTTTGCTGGTGCCTGAACCCAATGGTCTTTTTGGAGGTAATCCTACCGGCTCATCTCACCGCCAAAAAGGATGAGGGCCAGTCTGTTCTCTCCGTGAAAACTCTAGCTCCAACTGAATCTCCCGATGATGACCAGTGCCAAAGGGCCTGACGGGCAGGTGAATGGATGAGCGGCGGGATGTGAAAGCCGATTGGAAACTCCTTAGCACGAAGGGGAGTTTCTCACTTAGTTTTGATTTTATGGAAGGGATAGACATAATAAGTGTTCGATAGAACATAATATGTGATGTTCAAGCGAATACTCATTCATCCACAAACTTGTGCCATTGACTGGCACTCGCTCCGAAGGTTTGTCGTCCTATGTCCTCAACATCGATCCACCGTTCCCGACTCACTATCCCGGAATACGCCATGGCCCTCGCTCATGTCGCTAGCCTGCGCTCCGAAGACCCTTTCCGCAAGGTCGGTGCCGTTGCGTTCGATTTTTCCAACCGCGTGATTGGTACAGCCTACAACGGTCTCGCCCCCGGTTATGACCCTGATGAATCTTTCTGGAGTGACCGGGATGCACGGCGCAAATACATGCTACATGCCGAGGTGAATCTCTGTAGTCTGTTCACCCGTGGCAACGTCAAACTCGTCGCTTGCACGACAAAACCCTGCACAAGCTGCATGCAGATGCTCTGCGCTTATGGCGTGAAAGAGGTCTATTTCCGCGACGACTACCCTGGGTCCGAGGCCCACGCTATTGCTGATCGCTATGGCATCCAGCTTATCCAGCTTGCCGATTATCCGGCCATCATCGCCGAACTCGACAACACGCCGATGCCACGCTGATCACAGCGTCATCGCGTTTCCAGATGCCTGTGAGGCCAGCGCCGCAGCAAAAATCTCCTGCGTCGCCACCGCTTCAGAAGGCTTTGCGCAGCCGAAACGCCCTCCGAGCAGTCCGGCGCGTTCCATCAGGAAAGCTGCCCACATTTGCTGGATCATATCTGGAAAGCCCGGCTCGAAAATGCCACCCGTCACGGTCTTGAATGGCATGCCAAAGCCGAGATCTGTCTTCTTCCAAAACTGCTCTTTGCCGTTCTCGAAGAGCCACAGCGTCTTTGGTTCCTTGGTGCTATAGCGCACGCCTCCCTCAGTGCCGAGCACCTCGACGAACCACGAATTCGTCTCCCCCGGAGCCATGCGCTTCATTTCGAGCCGCAGCGGCACCTCATGACCCTCGATGCTTGTCCAGCAGTGGAGCAAAGCGTTGTCCCAAGTGTCACAAACGGCCATTCCACCCTTGCCATCGGGGCGTTGCGGGTAGCCCTTCTGGAGTTGGGCAAATAGCCGCGAAGGCTTCCAGCCCAGGCGCAGCGGGATGTGGCAGGCATGCATGCCTAGGTCACCCAGTACACCGATCTCGCCACAGGTCGCTGATTTGCGCTTCCAATTCGCCGGCTTCGTCGCGTCCAGGTCGCTACTATGATGAAAGCCGCTCACGACCTCCAGCAGACGGCCTAGCTTCCCCGATTGAGCCACCTGCATCACACGCTGCGCCCCCGGGAGAAAGGGAAACTCCGAGCTGCATCGCACAAAGCGGCCCGATTTCTCCCCGGCCTCACAAATTCGCCGTGCGGAGGCCAGATCGATACCAAAAGGCTTCTCCGCGAAGAGATCCTTCCCTGCCGCCAGCACATCCAAGTAGATCTTCTCGTGCAAATGATGCGGCACAGCCACATACACCACCTCCACAGCCGGATTCGCCAGCAGATCGTGGTAATCCGCCGTGATCTGCGTGCATGAAGGCACCCGCCGGAACCAATTCCGCACATCCTCCACGAGATCCGCCACCGCCACCAGCTCAGGCATCACCTCCACATCCGTCAGAGCGCACCAGCGTGCGAAGGCACTCGCCATTTCCCGGCCCATGAGGCCGCCGCCGATGATTCCGATGCCGACTTTCTTCATGCTGATCAGGTTGGGTAAAAGGTTGGGGCCCGCTCGGGGCCGGACGCGATGAGACAGCAACCACCTTCCCTCATCAACCGTAAATCCGGCCACATTTCGTTTGCTACCTCCCCGGAGACCACTATTCTTCTCCCCCCTGTATCCCAGGCCGTTTTACACCTATGAGAGCAGACCTCGTCGAAGAAGCCGCCAAGCACATCACCGAACCCCCGATCCTTATCAATCTCGTTTCCAAACGAGTGCGTCAGATCGCTTCCGGTCGTTCACCCCTCGTCGAACGCCGTCCTGGCCTACGCGATGCCGACCTCGCCCTCCTCGAGATCATCCAGGGCAAGATCACTCCAGAAAACATCGACCACAGCTGATCCCCTCCGGCGTGCCGGCCACATCATCCTTTCCCAAATGGGTCCCGTGCGCCGCATAGGACCCATTTTTTGTCCCTCGCATGTCCGAGATCGCCTCCAACCGCAAAGCTCCGCGTGACTACCACATCCTCGAGACCTACGAGGCGGGACTCGAACTGCGTGGCACTGAGGTCAAATCCATCCGCCAGGGCCACATGAACCTCTCTGATGCCTTCGCCCGCGTCGAGCGCGGTCAGGTCTGGCTCTATGGCTGCGACATCAAACCCTACGACAAAGCCAGCCACGAGACGCACGAGCCACGCCGCTCCCGCCGCCTCCTCTTGCACAAGCGTGAGATCATGAAGCTCGATACCGCTGCCCACCAGAAGGGACTCGCCCTTCCCGTGCTCAAAGCCTACTGGAAAGGTCACCGCATCAAAATCCAGGTCGCCGTCGGCAAAGGCAAAAACAAGGCTGACCAGCGCCAAGACCTCAAGGAAAAGGCCGAAAACCGAGAAGCCGCCCGCGTCGTCGCAGCCTTCAACGACCGCTCGAAGCGCTAAGCGCATCGGAATTCATCATTCCGCCTCTTCCGCTTTCACATCCTCCTTCCAAACATTCTCTTGCCCGCACCTCAAATCGCGGCAGAAACCTTTCCCTATCATGGAAAAGCTCATCGTCCACGGCGGTACACCGCTCAAAGGTCGCATCAACATCAGCGGCTCGAAAAACAGCTCCCTGCCCATCCTCGCCGCCACCCTCCTCACGAAGGACACCTGCACCATCCGCCGCGTCCCCGACCTCTCGGATACCAACTACATGCTTCAAATCCTCGGCGAACTCGGAGCCGAGGTCGAGCGAGCCTCCGGCGTCGTGATCGTCAAAGCCGAGAAGATCAAATCCATCGCACCCTACGACCTCGTGCGGAAGATGCGGGCCTCCATCTGTGTCCTCGGTCCCCTCACTGGCCGTTTGAAAAAATGCACCGTCTCCCTCCCCGGCGGCTGCGTCATCGGTGATAGGCCTGTTGACCTCCACCTCAAAGGCCTGGAAGCCCTCGGTGCTCAAATCATCGTCGAAGGAGGAGACATCCATGTGAATGCCAAAAAAGGCTTCAAAGGCGGTCCCATGAACTTGATGGGCAAACATGGCTCCACCGTCCTCGGCACGGATAATGTCATGATGGCTGCCGTGCTCGCCAAAGGCACCACCATCATCGAAGGAGCCGCCGCCGAGCCCGAGGTCGAAGACCTCGCCAACTTCCTCATCAAAATGGGAGCTAAAATCGACGGCGCAGGCACCAACCGCATCACCATCGAAGGCGTCAAAGAACTCCATGGTGCCGATCACATCGTCATCCCGGATCGCATCGAAGCCGGCACCTTCCTCGTCGCTGGAGCCATGCTTGGCGACGGCGTCACGCTCAAACGCGTCATGCCCGAGCACATGAAAGCCGTCACCGATGCCATGGTAAAATGCGGCTTCCCCCTCGAAATCACCAAGGACAGCATCACCGTCCGCCCCAATCCGAACGCCAAAGGCTTCGATCTCACCACCCTCTGCTACCCAGGCTTCCCCACTGATATGCAGGCCCAGATGTGCGCCCTCGCCTGCGTCATTCCAGACACCAGCACCATCACCGAGACCATCTTCCCCCAGCGCTTCATGCACTGCGCCGAGATGAAGCGCATGGGAGCCAACATTGATCTTCAAGGTGCCACCGCCCGCATCCGTGGCGGTGCCCCCATGAAAGGAGCCCCTGTCATGGCCTCCGATCTCCGTGCCTCCGCCGCCCTCGTTCTCGCCGGCCTCGTCGCCGAAGGCAAAACCGAGATCAACCGCCTCTACCACATCGACCGCGGCTATGAGCACCTTGATGACAAACTCGCCGCCCTCGGAGCAAACCTCGAACGTGTCCGCGGTTAGAGCCTGCACCTCTCCGGCGGCATCGTGCAAAAGATCGGGTCGCCCTGACGAGATTGCGCCCGTCAGGGCTCCCACACCACCGGACATGCGGGACCGCATCCGGCGGTTGCATCGGGGCTGTTTTGCCTTGCCCGCAGTTCACTCGGCATGAGGATTCGTGCCTTCCGTATGGC
>JBEIGR010000089.1:0-13328 GCA_040381795.1 Verrucomicrobiaceae bacterium
AACGAGCGGGGTGAGGCGCTCCACGGTTTCCAAGTTGTGATTGAAGATGTGCGGGCGGGCTTTCATCACGACTTCGAGGGCATCGTCCTTGCCGTTGAAGTCTGGCACGAGGATCTCGATGGTGATGGTGGGCACGGCCTCACGGACAGCCTCGATGGTGCGGGCAAAATGCTCCGCGCCGCCGTCTTTCATGTCATCCCGGGCCACGGCGGTGATGACGATGTGGTTCAATCCCATGCGCTTCGTGGCTTCGGCCACCCGCTGCGGCTCATCGGCTTCCAAAGCGAAGGGCTTGGCCGTTTTCACGGCACAAAAGCCGCAGGCACGCGTGCAGCGATCACCCGCGATCATGAAGGTGGCGGTTCCCTGGCTCCAGCATTCCCAGCGGTTCGGGCACTGGGCTTCTTCGCACACAGTGTGCAGCTTCAGATCAGTGATGAGGCCTTTCGTGCTCCAAAACTTCGGATCACGCGGCAGCGTCACACGGATCCAGTCCGGCTTTTTGTCGCGATGAAGGGCGGGGTCGATTTTCGGGGTCATTGGGGGATTATTTCATGGTCTGGATGAACCGGTCTGCCTCAGCGATGGAGCGGTTCATCTGCTCTAGCAGGCGCTGGATGTCAGACTGGATGGTATCGGCCTTGCCACGGAGGGAGCCGATGGCGGCGGCGTTGAGATTGTGCTTTAAATAGAGCACCTGATCGCGGAACTGACGCAGCACCGGCTCCATGCTGGCCTCGGCGGCATGCAGTGTGGAGGAGAGCTGGTCAAAGCGGCTGCGGGTATCGGCGAGCCGACGGCGGCTGTCCGCCGCGAGCGAGGCATTTTCATACTGGCGGATCTCGCGTTCCCATTCGCGGAAAAGGTCACGCGCCACCTGATCGACCTCGCGGATCTCACTGCGCACCTTGGTGGCTTGCGCTTCGCAGTCCTCGTACTCGCCTTTGAATTTGTTGTAGGCGCTTTCGAGGTTGCCGCCGTGGTAACCGGAGAGCTTCTTGAGCTGCGAGAGCGCATCCTGAAATTCCTCGCCTGCCTCCTTCTGCTCACCGCGGGCCGATTTTACCGCGCTGACCAGCAGGTCACGCTTCTCCCAGCCCAGCTTTTCCCAGGCGGCGTAGTACACGGAGTTGCACGAGGTAAGAACGAGGGCTGGAAGGAGAAGGAGACGTTTCATCGGCCAGACAGAAGGCGGGAATACTCGATTGCTGATTTTTGAAGGGGAAATCAAGCCATAAACTTCACCGTCGCTCCCGGCAGGATCCCAGCGGCCATGGCGGCGTGTTGGGCATCGGAGCAGGCGGAATTGGTGGGCGCATCGGCGGGCGCATCGCTCGGTGTGAGGAGACCGTTTTGGGTCATCCAGGATTCGATTTCTTCGCCGCTGATGTCCGGAAGCATGGTGCCATTGATCTCCACGCAGGGGGAAAGAGGCTGACCGCTCTTCTGCTCCATCTCCCAGCGGAAGGCCGGGTTCTTGATGATGTCCTTTTCTTCGAAGGCGAGGTCGTACTTGCGGAAGATGGCGCGGACGCCTTCGCTCCAGCCGCAGTAGGTTTTCAGGTAGGCGGTGATTTGGGGGGCTTGCATGGTGTGTTGGGGGTGGGGAGGGCGAGAGTAGCGGCCTGCTGGGCATTTGCAATGGCTGGCCAGCGATCAGGCCTTCAGCGCGGCGATCACCTCGATCTCAATCAGGGCACCGAGGGGAAGTCCAGCCACCGCCACGGTCGAGCGGGCGGGTTTGTGACCGCCAAAAGCGGCCTCATAGATCGGATTCACCTTCGGGAAATCGGCCATCTGCTGCAAAAACACGGTCGCTTTGATCACATCGGTCATCGCGAGGCCGTGCGAGGCCAGCAGCGAGGCGAGGTTCGCCAAAACCTGCCGGGCCTGGCCTTCCACATCAGCCGCTTCGATCTTCCCGGAAGCCGGATTGATCGGGATCTGGCCGGAGCAAAAGAGCAGACCGCCTTGCTTCACGGCCTGCGAGTAAGGGCCGACGGCTGCGGGGACATTCGGAGCATTGTTGATGAGTTCCATGCCGCCCGATTAGCCGCCGCGAGGGGGCGATGTCAACGATGGGAAGTTTGTAGTTCGGCCTTCAGGCCGAGCCTTGGAAGCTCCAGAACGGGCTGAAGCCCGAACTACAAGCGGGGGACGGGCTAAAGCCGAGCTACTAACTCACTTCACCTGCACCCACACCGGCGACGACCACGCCATGTTGCCGTCGTTTTGCTCGACGCGGAGGTAGTAGCGGTTTTCGCCCTGAATGGGGGATTCGTCGGTGAAGGTCTGCGAGAACGTCTTCGCGTTCGGTTCCCACTGCTGGTGGTTCTTTTCGTTGCGGACCAGGGTGACTCGCTGGATCGGCGCGGTGCCGTCGATGGCGAATTTCAGCACCGGTTTGCCGCTCAAGGCGATCTCGGTGCCGAGGAGCTTGTCGTTGCAGGTGAGCTGGACGAAAATCTTGTCGGTGGCGGCGATGGTGCGGCGGGCGTTGAGGCCTTCGAGAATGCCTTCGCGGGTGAATTCCTTCACATAGACGCCGCCGTAGCTGGTGTGGGTAGAAATGTGGTCGCTATTCGCCCACACGCCGAGTTTGTGACCGAGTTCGAGCGCATGCTGATACACGCCGTTGTTCTTCACGGTGAAGCTGCGGATCGGCTCACCCACGACGGGCACGCCGACGACATCGGAGGAGTGGTTGTATTTCTCCCCTTCACGCAGGCCAACGGTCGGCTGCGGAGCGCCGGGGGCCTCGTAGCTGACGCGGGCACCTTGGTAGATCTCGATCACGTTTTCGACTCGATGGTCAATCGGCGGGATTTGATCCCAATCGGTGCCCATGCCCGTGGCGCCGGTGTGGGAGATGGCGGTGACGGGTTTGCCGTAGCGCGTGAGCACGCTCCAGAGTTCGGTGGGATGCAGTTCGGCCTCGCCGTCTTCTTTGACGGGGAAAAGCTTCTGCCAGGGCGAGGCGAGGTAGTTCTTCCGCTGGATGTAAACGATGGGGCCGCCGCGCTGCGCGAAGACCATGTTGCGATGCCCATACGGCCACTTTTGCTCGCGCTCGTAGGCATACATGCTGGTGAAGAAACCGGGCGCGTAGAAGACATCGACGAGCTTCTGGTTCAGCCACCATTCGTAGGGTGTGTAGATCTTCGCGATGTCGGTGTGGTCGCTGGTGCCGAGGGTGTCGAGCTTGCCCATGTCGATGGCGTAGCGGAACTGCTCGAGGATGCAGCCGTCATTGCCGGTGATGCAATTCGAGAAATCGGTGTGGCGGTGGTAATCGCCCCAGTAGAGCTGGTAGGTCACGCCGTCGTGCGTCCACGTGTGACGCTCGCTTTGAGGACGCTCGGGCGTGGTGGGATTGATGTAGGCGGGGAAAGGTTCGCGTGGTTTCACTGCCGGAGCGGCGACGAGTGGCACCTCAGCATCCGTGGCCACTTTGGCGAGGTGGATGCCGGTGTTGAGCTGGAGTTTTGAGCTGCGCAGATCGCTCGGCCAGGCGATCCACAGGCTGCCATCGCTGCCGAGGGCATGCGTGGTCTGATGATCCTGTGAATAAACGCTGCCAGGAACAGCAAAGGGCTTCGTCCATTGCTTCGTGGCCTCGTCGTAACGTGTCAGAGCGATGCGCCAGGCATAGTTTTTGAAGTAGCGCACGCTGAGCCACGGGCGGCCTGCGGCATCGAGCATGACGTGCGGCAGATTCACAGCAGCGACTTGATTGGGGCCTGCGCGACCGACTTCTTTGTCCTTAGTGGCACGGGCCTTGGCCTGCTGCTCAGCCTTGGCTTTCGCCTTCGGGTTGTTGCCGCGTGGAGCGGCCGCTTTGGCAGGTTGCGGGCCGGGAAGATCGGCAAAGAGGGCATCGGGTGCGGGGAGTTCGGTCACCTTGCCGCTTTCGATGTCGAAGTAGGCGAACACGGTGTCTTTGCGGCCATTCCAGGCCCTGCGCGTGGCCATGCGCACGCATGTCGAGGCCCCATTGCTGATTGCCGCGTTCGCAGGTGATCCACAGGCCTTTGCCGTCCTTTGATCCGATGGCCGAAACGCGGCCTTCATAGCGGTCCGTGGCGATGAGCTGCTTTGTCTCGCCGACTTGGAGGTCCGCCGTGATCTTCGTGGCGTAGATGTTGAATTCATTGCCGCGAGCCGAATCGAACACGACCCACGCTTCCATGCCTGCAAAGGCCACGCAAGGCTCCCAATCGCCCGCAGCGTCCTTCGTCACCTGAATCTCGGCAGACCATGTTTGAGCCTTCACATCGAACACACGGCAAAACACATCTGCTGTGGTTCCTCGCATGCCTTGCCACACGCACCACACATCGCCCGAGGGGCTCGTCGCCGCTTTGGCGAAGGCATTGCCACCATTCGGTGAGCTGGCGAGCGTCAGGACCTCCGCTTTCCCATCGCGGATCTGCGCCGCGTGCAGTTCCATGAGGTCTTTGTCACTCACCTGGCTCCAGATGACATGCGCCACGCCCTTTCCATCCGTGGCGATGGCGGGCTGATGAATGATGCCTGGCTCACCGATGGTCAAAACCTCGCTCAAAGTGCCCTCGCTGAGCTTCGCGATCTTCAGCACGTCTTTTTCGCCATCCCACTGCACCAAGGCCACCTGCGGCACGCCACCGCCATCCGTCGCGAGAGCCGGAAAATCGGCCCACTGGCCCTGCGGCTGCAAAACGGCCGGTTTGGGCAGCAAATCCTGCGCGAAGGCAGAAACGGCAAAGAGCGAGAGAAGGGCTGGTCGGAACATGGCGGCGGCTTAAACATTCTGTTTGCCGATTCCTTTCAGGCAGCGAACAAAGCAGTCCACATGATCACTGGTGAAATCCGCAGCAAAGTCGATGCCCTCTGGAATGCCTTCTGGTCCGGCGGCATCGCCAATCCCCTGGAGGTCATCGAGCAGATCACCTACCTGCTCTTTTTGAAGCGCCTGGACGACCTCCATACCCTGGAGGAAAACAAATCCGCCCGGCTCAAGAAGCCCATCGAGCGCCGCATCTTCCCCGAGGGCGCTGACCCAAAGGGCCGCGCCTACGACGACCTGCGCTGGAGCCGCTTCAAGCACTTCGAGGCCAAGGAAATGTTCGAGGTCGTCAATGACCACGTCTTCCCCTTCCTCCGCACCCTCGGCGGCGATGGCTCCACCTATGCGCACCACATGAAGGACGCGCGTTTCACCATCCCCACGCCCGCCCTGCTCACGAAGGTCGTCGATATGATCGACGCCGTCCCCATGGAGGACCGCGATACGAAGGGCGACCTCTACGAGTACATGCTCGGCAAGATCGCCGCCGCCGGGCAGAACGGCCAGTTCCGGACCCCGCGCCACATCATCCAGCTCATGGTGGAAATGACCGCCCCCACCGCGAAGGACACCATTTGCGATCCCGCCAGCGGCACCTGTGGCTTCCTCGTTGCCGCCGGCGAGTATCTGCGGCAGCACCAGCCCGAGATCCTGCGGGACCCGCAGTTGAAAAAGCACTTCCACGAGCAGGCCTTCCACGGCTACGACTTTGACAACACCATGCTCCGCATCGGCAGCATGAACATGCTCCTCCACGGCGTCGAGCAGCCGGACATCCGTTACCGGGATTCCCTCGGCCAAGACCACGCCGAGGAGGAGGAGAAATACACCCTCGTCCTTGCCAATCCGCCCTTCGCTGGCAGCCTCGACTACGAGAGCTGTGCCAAAGATTTGCAGCAGATGGTCAAAACCAAAAAGACCGAGCTACTCTTCCTCGCCCTCATCCTCCGGTTGTTAAAACCCGGTGGCCGCGCCGCCGTCATCGTGCCGGACGGCGTCCTCTTCGGCTCCTCCACCGCTCATAAGACCCTGCGACGCATGCTCGTCGAGGAGCAAAAGCTCGACGCCGTCATCTCCCTGCCTGGTGGCGTCTTCAAGCCCTACGCCGGCGTCTCCACCGCCATCCTCCTCTTCACCAAGACCAACTCCGGCGGCACTGACCACGTCTGGTTCTACGACGTCCAGGCTGACGGCCAGTCCCTCGACGACAAACGCACCGAGCTCCTCCCGCCCGAAAAACTCGGCCCCGTCCCCACCACCGCCCTCACCGAGCCCGACCACGCCAAAAACAACCTCCCCGACGTGCTGCGCCGCTGGCAGAGTATTGTAGTCCCGGCTTCAGCCGGTTCTGGAGGCTTTGCCTCCACAGACCCAGCACCGCCTAAAGGCGGGAGTACAGAACATCAGCGCCCCCGCACCGCCCAATCCTTCCTCGTCTCCAAAGCCGACATCGCCGCCCAGGGCTACGACCTCTCCCTGAACCGCTACAAAGAAGTCATCCACGAAGAAATCGCCCACCGCCCGCCCGGCGAGATCCTCGCCCGCCTCGCCGAGCTGGAGAAAGACATCACCCAGGGCATGAAGGAGCTGGAGGGGATGCTGAAGTGAAGGCAAGCACTCAACGCACGCTTCCTCAGGGATGGCAGTGGAAGAAGTTTGGAGATTGTGCCCAGTTCATCAATGGCCGTGCTTACTCACAGCATGAACTGCTAGACTCTGGAACTCCCGTTCTCCGCATTCAGAATCTCAATGGAGGCGACCGCTGGTATTACTCCAATCTCAACCTTCCCGAGGACAAGTACTGTGAGGCAGGCGACTTACTGTATGCATGGTCAGCCAGCTTCGGCCCTTATCGGTTTAGCGGCCCCAAGAGCATCTTCCACTACCACATTTGGCGGGTCATTCCTGGCGCAGAATTCGACAAAGACTTCACCTTCCACTTACTCGAAGAAATAACCGCCGAGGTGAAGTCAGCGGCCCACGGCGTTGCAATGCTTCACATGACAAAAGGTGGCATCGAAGCGTGGCCCATCCCCCTGCCGCCGTTGGCGGAGCAGCGGCGGATCGCGGAGGTGCTGGACCGGGCGGAGGCCTTGCGGGCGAAGCGCCGCGCAGCCCTCGCCGAACTCGACTCCCTCACCCAATCCCTCTTCCTCGACCTCTTCGGCGATCCGCGTGCCAATGAACGCCAGTGGCCGATTTATCGAATCGAGTCATTTATCTCTGATATGCGTGGTGGAGCAGCATTAGAACCAGATGACTTCGTTGATTCTGGCTTCCCAATTCTCCACAAAGGAGCCATCAAAGCCAATGGCGTCATTGGTATCGATGCAAAGAAGAAGACGTTTGCCACTCATGTTTATGCGGCGGCATGTCCCAAAAATATCGTTAATCGTGAATTCGTGGCCGTTACTCTTCGTGATTTGGTTCCAGCCGGCCCAAGCATCGGCTTTACCGCTGATCTTCGAAATGGCCCTTTCGATGAATACCTCCTTGCGCAGGGAGCTTATGGATTCCGGATCAACAAGGCGATGGTCTTGCCGGAGTACCTCGTTCACCTGTCCAACAATGAAAACTTCAGGCATGTGCTGAGGCAAAATGCGGTTGGAAGCACGCAAATCCATATTCGCACGCCTGTTTATCTCGCCATTCGTCTCCCCCTCCCCCCCATCGCCCTCCAGCAAGAATTCGCCCGTCGGGTGGGGGCGGTGGAGAAGCTGAAGCAGGCGCAGCGCGCCGCCCTGGCGGAGCAGGACGCCCTCTTCGCCACCCTCCAGCACCGCGCCTTCCGCCGTTCGGAGTCCCGCCTTTAGGCGGCAAGGCGTGGTCAGCAGAGTGATCCATCGAAGTTCGCAGACGCCCTCTTCTGGCGGCGCTTTTCCGGCTGAAGCCGGGACTCCGTAGTACTCCGAACGAGCACCCGAAACTCGAAAACGCCCTTCCCATTCGGCGCGTTTCCGGCTAAAGCCGGGACTCCGAACGAGCATGAAACCTTACCAATGGCGAAGGCTGACACCGGATCAGCGGCAGTTTGTGCTGTCTCAGCGGCAGGTGCGGAATCATCCCTGGCACAGCCCGCCACATCGCTATGATGAAGGGAAGCAGCACTACCACCTCACTGCGGCTTGCTTCGAACACCGCCCACACATCGGTCATTCAGAAGAGCGGATGGAGGCTTTTACGAAGGCTCTGCTGGAAGTGTTTGAAGCCACGACCACCGAGGTGTCCGCGTGGTGTGTGCTGCCGAATCATTATCACGCGCTGATTGAGGCACCTCTCATCGCCAAGGTGCTCTTTGAGTTGGGGCGGCTGCATGGGCGGTTTTCACGAGCCTGGAACTTGGAGGAGGGAACAGCCGGACGGCAGAACTTTCATGGCGCGGTAGAACGCACGATCCGCTCGGACCGTCATTACATGGCCACGCTTAATTACATTCATCACAACCCTGTCAGGCACGGCTACGTAACAAAATGGATCGACTGGCCCTGGAGCAGCGCTCATGCTTTCATCGAACGAGTGGGGCGTGACGAAGCCGAAAGCATCTGGAAGGAGTTCCCCGTCCTTGATTACGGCGAAGGCTGGGACGATGCGGAGTTGTAAGCGGGCACGAAGTCCCCGAACGGAGTCCCGCCTTCAGGCGGTAAGGGGAGGCAAGCCGGACGGCTCAGATAGTTTGCAAAGCTTTCCCCCATCGACGCTTTGCCGGCTAAAGCCGGGACTCCGAGCGGAGTGAACTGTGACTTGTCGTGTTAAAAAAACGCACGCCTATTTTTAACAGGTCAGCCCAAGTTGAGTCTTGTTCTGTCAGAAAAGTTAGCCTACTTTTCTGACAGAATGGCCCGCCCACGCTCCAGCAACAACCTCGAAAACCAGATCCTCGCCCGTCTCCGAGCAGGAGCTGAGGGCCGGGTGTTTGCCAGCGTGGAGTTCCTGGACTTGGGCAGCCGGGCGGCGGTGGATCAGGCGCTGGCCCGCCTTTGCCGTGCGAGCGAGGTGGAGCGGGCAAGGCGCGGCCTTTACCATCTGCCGGGAAAAACGCATTGGTTCGGCAAGCTGGGAGCCATGCCGGACGAGGTGGCGCAGGCCATCGCCCGCCGGGACGGGCTGCGCATTCAGGAAGGTGGTGCCTACGCTGCCAATCACATGCGCCTGACTGAGCAGGTGCCTGCCCGCATCATCTACGACACGGACGGGCCGTCCCGCAAAGTGAAGCTGGGCGGGAAGTCGGTGATCGAATTCAAGCACCGCTCTCCGCGCAAAATGGCCGGGGCTGGTCGTGTGACCGGCATGATGATCTCTGCGCTGGCGAACATCGGTCGGAAAAACATCACTACCGCACGGGTGGATCACCTGCGCCAGGAACTGAAGCCGGAGCACAAGCAGCATCTGTTGGCAGACATCGCCCTGGCACCTGCGTGGATGCACCCGCATCTGCGCCACATCGCTCAAGATAAGACAAACTCATGAAGCCTTCCTTTGCCCAACTGCCTGACGCAGAAAAACAGGCGACCTACTTCGCCACGGCGAAGCGCACCAACGTGCTGCCCGTGATCGTGGAGAAGGACTTCTGGGTCTGCTGGCTGCTGGGGCACATCTTTGCGGCACCGAGCCTGGGGGATCACTGCGTGTTCAAGGGCGGCACCTCGCTCTCGAAGGTGTTTGCCGCTATCGACCGCTTTTCTGAAGATATCGACCTCGGGCTGACTCCGGTTTCCCTCGGCTGGAGTGAGGCGGATCTGGATGACGCACCAAGCGTGAGCCAGCGGCGAAAACGCATGGAAAAGATGATGGCGGACTGCGCGGAGGCCGTGCGCACGCGTTTCCAGCCGGAACTGGAGGCCGCCATTCAGGCCGTGTTGGGTGCGCCGACCACTGGAGCCGCATGGCTGGCCTACACGGATGATGTGGCGGCGCATTCGCCTGTGCTGCGGTTTCATTACCCCAGCATCGTCCCGGCAGGCACGGACTACATCGAGCGTGCGGTAAAGATCGAATTCGGCTCCCTCACGGATCAGCGGCCCACAGGCACGCATACGATCACACCGCTGATCGCAGCGCTGGGACCGGGGGCGTTCACGGATTTCCAGGCGGAGGTGGTGGCGCTGGAGATCGAGCGCACGTTTTGGGAAAAGGCCACGATCCTGCACGCGGAGCATCATCGCCCGGCCGAGCAGGCCTTTCGGGATCGCTTCGCCCGGCACTACGCGGACTTCGCCGCGCTCTGGCGGCATCCGCGCGGCCCGGAAGCCGCCGCCCGGCTGGACCTGCTGGAGCGCGTGCGCCTGCACAAAAGCCGTTACTTTGCCTCAAGCTGGGCGCACTACGAAACCGCCGTGCCCGGTACCCTGTGCCTGCTGCCGCCCGAATCCCGCCTCGGCGAACTGCGCCGCGACTACCAGGCCATGGAGCCGATGTTTCTGAGCACCCCGCTGAAATTTGACGAAGTGCTCGCCATTTTGAGGGAGGCGGAGCAGAGTCTGAATGCCGCATGACCTCACACTTCACCTTCCTCAGCGCTGAATGGCCCGCCCTCTACGAGGCGACGGTGAAGGCGGAGCAGATGGTGCATCCTGATCCGCGTGCGGCCTGCTTTTACGCCCGACGGGCGCTGGAGATGACGATGGGCTGGCTCTACAAGCACGACTCGTCCCTGAAGTTGCCCTACCAGGAAAACCTGAGCGCGCTGATCCATGAGCCGGGCTTTCGCAAGGCGGTGGGGGATGCTGTTTTCTACAAAACGAACGCGATTAAGGACCTGGGGAATCTGGCGGTGCATAGCAGCAAGCCGGTGCGCCAATACGATGCGCTGATGGCGGTGAAGGAGCTGTTCCACGTCTGCTTCTGGCTGGCGCGGCATTACTCACGCGGCACGAAGCCGGTGGA
This sequence comes from Verrucomicrobiaceae bacterium, assembly GCA_040381795.1. GTDB lineage: Bacteria > Verrucomicrobiota > Verrucomicrobiia > Verrucomicrobiales > Verrucomicrobiaceae > Prosthecobacter. The sequence continues at coordinate 10,709 of JBEIGR010000089.1, forward strand.
TGGCGTCTTCAATCCCGAGCTGCTGCCGAAGTCCGCCCCGGTGCCGCCGCAGACGCTGGATCAGCTCCAAAAGCTGGAGACCCAGCTCCGCGAGAAGGACGAGAACCTCAAAACGCTGCTCTCGGACAAAACTGCCCTCGATGCCGAGCTGGTGAAACTGCGCACCGAGATCGCCGAGGCCAAAAAGGCGAACGCGGCACAACCGGACACGCATGATTACTCGGAGGCGGAGACGCGGGACTACTTCATCGACCTGCTGCTCAAGGAAGCAGGCTGGCCGCTGGATCAGGCACGGGACCGCGAGTTCCCGGTGACGGGGATGCCGAACGCGCCGGGCACGGGTTTCGTGGACTACGTCCAGTGGGGCGATGACGGCAAGCCGCTGGGCATTCTCGAAGGCAAGCGCACGCGCAAGAGCCCAAAGATCGGCCAGCAGCAGGCCAAGCTGTATGCAGACTGCCTGGAGAAGATGTTCGGCCAGCGCCCCGTCATCTTCCTGAGCAACGGCTACGAGCACTGGATCTGGGATGATGTGAACTACCCGCCGCGTGAGGTGCAGGGCTTTTATAAAAAGGACGAGCTAGAGCTGATGATCCAACGCAGCAGCACGCGGAAGAAGCTAGCGGATGCTCCGATCAACAAAGTCACCGTGGAGCGCTACTACCACGACCGCGCCATCCGTCGCGTGGGAGAGTCCTTTGAGGTAGATCATCTGCGCAAGTCCCTGCTCGTGATGGCCACGGGCTCCGGCAAGACGCGGCTGGTCATCGCCCTGAGTGAGCTGCTGATGCAGTGCAACTGGGCCAAGCGCGTGCTCTTTCTGGCCGACCGTGTGGCGCTGGTGAACCAGGCGGTGAATGCCTTTAAAAAATTCCTACCCGATGCCGCGCCAGTGAATCTAGTGACGGACAAGAACGCACAGGGCCGTGTCTATGTGAGCACCTACCCGACGATGATGGGCCTGATCGACGAAACGAAGGACGGCCAGCGCCGCTTCGGGCCGGGGCATTTTGATCTCATCATCATCGATGAATCGCATCGCTCCGTTTACCAGAAGTATGGCGCGATCTTCCGCTACTTTGACTCCCTGCTCGTCGGTCTGACAGCAACTCCACGCGAAGAGATCGACCGCGACACTTACAGCCTCTTTGAACTCGAAACCGGCGTGCCGACGGATGCCTACACGCTGGATCAAGCCGTGAGCGATGGCTTCCTGGTGCCGCCGCGCTCTGTCTCCGTGCCCCTGCGCATCCAGCGCAGCGGCCTGCGCTATGACGAGCTGACCGAAGAAGAAAAAGCCCAGTGGGATGAACTCGAATGGAACGAGGAAGGCGACATCCCCGACCGCGTGGAAGCGGAGGCGGTCAACAAATGGCTCTTCAACGAAGACACCGTGGACAAGGTGCTGGAACATCTCATGACCCACGGCCAGAAAGTGGCCGGTGGCGACCGCCTCGGCAAAACGATCATCTTTGCCAAGAATCAGGACCACGCAGAATACATCGCCGAGCGCTTCGACGCAAACTACCCGCACCTCAAAGGCAGCTTTGCCCGCGTGATCCACTGCGACCTGCCCTATGCGCAGACCTTGATCGATGACTTCTCCGTCGCGAACAAAGCCCCTCACATCGCCATCTCCGTGGACATGCTGGACACGGGGATCGACGTGCCGGAGGTGGTGAACCTCGTCTTTTTCAAAATGGTGCGCTCGAAGACGAAGTTCTGGCAGATGATCGGCCGCGGCACGCGTCTTTGCCCAAACCTCTTTGGCCCTGACCTGCATAAGCAGTTTTTCTTCGTCTTCGACTACTGCCAGAACCTGGAGTTCTTCCGCCTGAATCCACCGGAGACCGGCGGCGCGGGCAATGACTCGCTCTCGAAGCGCCTCTTCACCCGAAGGCTGGAGCTGATGGGTTATCTGGATGCTTTGCCCGCCCCTGAAAATGAGGTCCAAGAGCAGTCCAATCCTCTGAAAACACTGCGCCAAGACATCGCCGTGCTTTTGCAGACCGAAGTGGCCGCGATGAACGAGGAGAACTTCCTCGTGCGTCCGCAGCGCCGGTTGATCGAGGTCTTTCGCAAACCCGAGTCCTGGCAGACACTGGATGGCAACGCCCTGCATGAGCTTTCCCGAAACGTCGCCGGCCTGCCGACCGAACTGCCCGCCGAGGACGAGGAAGCGAAGCGCTTCGACCTGCTGCTGCTCAATCTCCAGCTCACCCGCCTGCGAGCCGAGCCCGGCTTTGCCCGCCTGCAACAGCAGCTCAAAGACATCGCCGGCCTACTGGAAGAAAAACAAGCCATCCCGATGGTGAAGGAAGTCATGCCACTCATCCAGGAACTCCAAACCGCTGAATGTTGGCAGGACGTGACCCTGCCCATGCTGGAACAGGTGCGCAAAAAACTGCGGACACTGATCAAGCTCATCGACAAACAGGCCCGCAAGCCGGTTTACACCAACTTTGAAGACGAGATGGGCGCAACAGCGGAGATTGAGCTGCCTGGCTTCACCTCGGCGGACAACTTCGAGCGCTTCCGCGCCAAAGCCCGCCACTTCCTCAAGCAGCACGAGGACCACATCGCCATCCACAAACTGCGAAGTAACGAAGCCCTCACCAAA
>JBEIGR010000090.1:0-13211 GCA_040381795.1 Verrucomicrobiaceae bacterium
ATCGCCATCACCCAAATCCTCCGCCCCGCCGATGACCGCCTCCCCACTCAAGTCATGGGCCGCACCATCCGCACCGAACGCTGGCGCTTCACCGAGTGGAACGAAGGCGCGAACGGCCTCGAACTCTACGATCATGAAAACGATCCGCTCGAACACACGAACCTCGCTCGCTTGCCAAAGGCCGAAGCCAGTGCCGTGATGAAACAGCTCCATGTTCAATTTGAAGGTCGTGCCATCGGTCAGCCGCCTGCCTCTTCCATTAACCCCAAGCGCCTCTGACCTCTCATGCCACGCTTTCTGCTCATCCTTTCGTCATTCGCCATTCTGCATTCGTCATTTTCGGCGCAGCCGAATATCCTCTGGCTCATCGGCGAGAACTTGAGCCACGATCTCGGTTGTTTCGGTGCCAAGAATGTCCACACGCCAAATCTCGACCAGCTCGCGGCTCGCGGCGTGCGCTACACGCGGGTGTTTTCGACGAATCCGGCCTGTGCGCCGAGTCGCTCGGCTTTTTTCACCGGGATGTATCAGACCACGACGGACACGCACCCGATGCGTTCGCATCGCAGCGATGACTTTCGTCTTCCAGCAGGCGTGCGACCCGTGACGCAGCGCCTGCGCGATGCGGGCTTCTTCACGGCCAATATCAAGACCGCCAATGGCGAAAGCGTGGGCACGGGCAAGCTGGACCTCAACTTCGTCAACGAAGGCCCCATCTACGATGACAACTCGCAGGACTGGAGCACGCTGAAGTCGCGCCAGCCCTTCTTCGCCGTCGTGAATGCCGAGGAAAACGAATACGACATCTATGATCGCAAAAGTGCCGAGAAAGATCGCGTGAAGTGGGTGGGCGAGGACATCCACGTGAGGCATGCGACGCCGGAAAACGTCACGCCGCCGCCTTACTACCCGGATCATCCCGTGGTGAGGCAGGAGTGGGCACGCTACCTGAACTCCGTCTCCGGCATGGACCTGCGCTTTGGCAAAGTGCTCGCCCAGCTCCGCGCCGATGGCCTGGAGGACGATACCATCATCATCATCTTCTTCGGCGACAATGGTCGCCTCGAGCCACGCGGCATTCATTGGTGCTATGACAACGGCCTGCGCGTGCCCATGATCATTCAGTGGCCGAAAAACCATCCCGCACCACCGCAGTGGAAGCCCGGCAGCGTCGATGGCCGCATCCTCAGTCTCATCGACGTCACCGCGACCACGCTCTCCCTCGCAGGAATTGAGCGCCCACCACTCATTCAGGGCCGCGTCTTCCTCGGCGATCAGGCGGAGGCACCGCGACACTTCGCCTTCGCCGCACGCGACCGCATTGACGAGGCCGTGCAGCGCATCCGCAGCGTGCATGACGAGCGCTTTCACTACGTACGCACCTTCACCACTGGCCCCACCTATGCCTCGCTGAATCGCTACAAAGAAAAGTGCTTCCCCATCCAGCCGCTCATGCGCCAACTGCACACCGAAGGCAAACTCACCGGCCCGCCACTCGCCCTCATGCAGCACCACGGACCCTGCGAGGAGCTTTTCGACACGCAGGCCGATCCGCACGAGATCCACGACCTCTCGCAATCCACGCAGCCCGAGCACCGCGAGGCCCTCACCCGCCTCCGTGCCGCCCTCGACACCTGGATCAACGAAACCGGCGATCGCGGTGCCACACCGGAGCCGCCGGAAATCATCGCCCCCTTCATCAAAGAAATGCACGATTGGTTTGGCACGCCTGCATGGGCTAGAAAGCCGTGAGGTAGAAACGGCACGATAAATGCCTCCTCCGATCTCGTTGATCCAGTCCCCCATGCTTCGATTTGTCTTCTTTGCGATCCTTTGCGGCCATTCATTCGCCGCCGTCCCTATCGCTGCCTTTCTCGAACAGCACTGCGTCGAGTGCCATGACGCGGATGTGAAGAAAGGCGGTCTCGATTTGACCAGCTTGAACTTCGACAAGCTCGATCCTGCCTCCATCAAACCCTGGCAGCACATCTTTGAGCGCGTGCGCGATGGCGAGATGCCGCCGAAAAAGAAGCCGCAGCCGGAAAAGAACGAAAAAGACCTCTTCCTCGCCGCCTTGAAGGAACCGCTGCTCAAAGCTGACCAAGCCGACATCACCGCGAATGGCCGTGTGCGCAGCCGCAGGCTCACGCGGGTCGAATATGAGCACACGATGCACGATCTGCTCGGCATCGACATCCCGCTCAAAACGCTGCTTCCAGAGGATCGTGCCTCGCATGGCTTTGAAACCGTCGCGGATGGTCAGCAGCTCTCGCATCATCAACTCGCCCGATACCTCGACGTGGCCGATTTGGCTCTCGATGACGCTTTCGACCGCGCCACGAAAGGCGACGCCACCTACGCGAAGCATCACACACCCGAGATGCTCATCAAAAACCGTGGCGGTAACTACCGCGGCCCCGATTTGAAGAACGGCGAAAGCATCACCTGGCCCATCGGCCTGCAATTTTTTGGCCGCACACCGACCTGGGCACCGGCTAGCGGTTGGTATCGCATCACGCTGCGTGGTGTGCGCGGCATCAATCCCACCGCTGATGGCGCGGTGTGGGGCACGCTGCGCTCCGGGGCATGCGAATCAAATGCACCGCTGCTCTACATGATCGGCCTCGTCGAAGCCACCGCGACACCGCGTGACCTGACCTTCGAGGCCTGGATCGAAGAAAATCATCGCCTCGAACTGCGACCAAACGACGGCACGCACAAACGCGCCCCCACGGGTGCCAAAGGCGGCAACGTGAGCTTTGCGGCTCGTAACCTCGAAAAACAAGGCTTCCCCGGCATCGCGCATCGCGGCATCGACATCGAACGCATCTATCCCATCGCGAACGCGGAAGGCGTGCGGAAAAAACTCTTCGGCGGCGATGGCCTAGAGGCGCTGAAAGCCCAAAACATCGACAAACTCGTCAACCGCTTCGCCACACGGGCGTTTCGCCGACCCGTCACCGAAGCGCAAAGTGCCCCGTATCGCCAAATCGCCGCCAAATCGCTCCAAGAAGGTGATTCCGTGCTCGAAGCCCTCCGCGCCGCCTACCGCGCCATTTTGTGCTCACCGCGCTTTTTGACCTTCATCGAGGCTCCAGGCCCTCTCGACGACCACGCCATCGCTTCGAGGCTTAGTTTCGCTCTTTGGTGCTCCATGCCCGATCAAGAGCTGCTCGAACTCGCCAACCACAACAAGCTCCGCGACCCTCAAATCCTCGCGCAGCAGGTCGAGCGGCTGCTTTCGCATGCCAAAGCCAAACGCTTCATCGCCTCCTTCACCGATCAGTGGCTGAAGCTCAATCAAATCGATTTCACCACGCCCGACACACGCCTCTTCCGCGACTTCGATCCCGTCGTGCAAGAATCCATGCTCCAAGAAACCCGCACCTACTTCACCGAGTTGCTGCGCCGCGATTTGAGCATCACCAACCTCATCGGCTCCGACTTCGCCTTCCTCAACGGTCGCCTCACAAGGCACTATGCCGGAGACAATCAGACAATGAGACCATCCTACAAGGAGAAGAAGCGCCAGAGCGAGACTCTCCCTGTCTCATGGTCTGAAAGTCTCATCGTCTCGGCTCCAAAACCCGGTGATGGCCTTCAAAAAGTGACGCTGGCTTCGCAGTCAAAGCGCGGCGGCCTCGTCACCCAAGGCGCGATCCTCAAAGTCACCGCCGATGGCACCAGCACCTCGCCCGTCGTGCGCGGCGTGTTCGTGAACGAGCGCATCCTCGGCAATCACATCCCGCCGCCACCGCCGGGCATTCCGGCCATCGAACCGGACATCCGCGGCGCGACGAGCATCCGCGATCAGCTCGACAAGCATCGCAACAACGAAAGCTGCGCCAGTTGCCATCAAACCATCGACCCACCCGGCTTCGCCCTCGAAAATTATGATCCCGTCGGCATCTGGCGCCCAGGCTACGGCAAAGATGGCAAAGGCGCCAAAATCGATCCCTCCGGCCGCACGCCCGAAGGTGCCACCTTCACCAACCTCTCCACCTGGCAGCAAATCTACAAGCAACAGCCCCAGCAACTCGCCCGCGGCTTCGCCACCCACTTCCTCACCTACGCCACCGGCGCTCCTCCTCGCTTCAGCGATGAAGCGGCACTCGATGACATCGCCAAGAAAGCCACGAACGTCCGCGCCATCATCCGCGAGGTCGTTTTGAGTGACGTGTTCAAAGTGAAGTGATTAAGCCAAAGGTAGCGACGTGTTTGACTGGCAAAGCCTGTCGTGAAGCTCTCGGACGGCCTCCGCATCCGGGTGAACCACCTTGCTCCCGAGTTGCTCCACAAATCGGCAGGAAGCAAAGCGGGCAGCCGCTGCTTCATAGCCATCCACCCACTGCTGGCGGCGGGCTAGGTGTTCGGGAGGAAACGGCCACTTGGACTTTGGCAGCACCTCCCTGGGTTTGTAGCCAGCGCGCCAGTATTTGGGGCTGACTCGGGCACGGAAGCATGACTGGAGGGCACAGAGGGTCGCGAAGCGCCGGTCCGAGTTCATCTCTTCGAGTGCCTTCCGTGTCGTATCGCTCTGCGGATCAAAAACATCATGCATGGCCAGAAGGCGGTATCCGGCCGGTGTTTCGTAAACACGCAAATGCCACTCGGGATGCTTGGCGGCAAACGCATGGACTGCCTCCATGTTTTGTTGTTTTGCCTTCGCCTCGCCAAGGGGGCGGCGCTTGAGATTGATCCAATGGTTGAAACGGGACCACAACCAAGGCAGGCCGATGATGAGACCGGCACCAAGAAGAAACGATCGTTGCCAAACACCTGCGGCGATGCCCGCCAACACGATGAGCAGGCATCCCAGAGGTCGAATCTTCAAAGCACCACGCCACTGGGCATCCACATCCGCAAAGAACACGCTGGGAGTGTTCAGGCAGAGCGAGCCGTAGCTGTTCCGGGTGATGGCGATGTTGCCATGACGAGACACCACTTCTTCGCGAATCGGAACGCCATCTTCTGTCCCGTAGGCATCCTTGATTTCGCGGCGTCGGACATCTTCGCCGTTGAGAATCCTGTCCATCGCCTCTTGCGACCGAAGTTCAGCCATAGCTTGCGCATCTTCCTGACTGATGTCGGACCAGCCCCAACGTTTCACCGTGACTTGTTTGGAGGGAGACTTGATCTGGAGGCGCGATTCGGCCCAAAAGTAGGGAATGAGCATGCCTAAATGTGGGGTGCGCCACCTTCTTGTCAAAACGACAGGCCGACATGCATCAGGATGCTTCGACGTAGCCCTTCTTCACCTTTTCGGCGATGAGCTTTTGCGCCTCGCGGGCGGTGCGGGCTTCGTCGGGGAAGGTTTTGGTTTGGGTTTGGCCGTTGGTGCCGATGCGACCGTAGCGGACGGTCATGTCGCAGCCGGTTTGGCCGATCTCCCAGAACTTCTTGGAGCCGCCTTCGACGAATTCGAAGCGGCGCAGGGTCGTAGAGGCGAGCTGTTGAGGAGGAGGCGCTGGTGGTGGCTCTGGCGGCTCGATGGGCGGAGTTGACTCAATCAATGGCGTCAACTCGGTCAATTCGGTCACGTCTTCTTCCTCTTCATCTCGCAGCAGCCGCTCCACACGCTCGATGACCCCAGCAGGATCGTGCCACCAGTCTTTAGCGAGGATGACGAGGACCTGCCAGCCGAAGGCTTTGAGGATGCTCGGCTGGGTGTGGAACCGCTCCAGCACGCCGGTTCGACCGGTGACATCAAGCAGGAGGCCGACTTGATGTTGTGTTGCTCCTTTCGCTCGCACGGCGACATCGCAGCGGAAGCGACTCTGGCCGATTTGGGTGTCGGCGTCCCAGCCGCGGGTTTTGAGTGCGGTGGCGATCTGTTTGGCGAGAGCGGCGGAGGTTTGCTCGAGGCTCAAGGCAGCGCGTTTGAGCGGATTGAGGCCGTCGAGCACCTGACGGGCGAGAGCGACGTCACCACGCGAGAGGCTTTCGGCATAGTGGAGGAAATTCTTGAGCGCGTTGGCTCCGTCGTTGTAGTCGTTGGTGATGTCGCTGTGGCGCAGGCTGCTGAGCAGGACCATGTGCTGGCGGGCGCGGCTGAAGATGACGTTGAGCCGTTTTTCGCCGCCGCGTTGATTGATGGGGCCGAAGTTCATCAAGATGCGGCCATTCACATCGCGGCCGTAGCAGACGGACATGAGGATGATGTCGCGCTCGTCGCCCTGTATGTTTTCAAGGTTCTTCACGAACAAACCGCAGAACTGATCATCCTCCTCGCGAACGTATTCGGCCTCCAAAAGCGAGGCGAAGGCCGGATCGGTCTCGGCGAGCGAGTCGAGCGCACTTTCGATCTCGCCTTGCTGTGCTTCGCTGAAGGCGGCGATGCCGATGCTGAGCTTGGTTTCGCTCGAAAGCAGTGTGCGGACGATTTGCGCGATGCTGGCGGCCTCGCCGGCATTGCGGCGGTTTTCATACAGCATGGCCTCGCAGTGGATGAAGCTGATGGGACGGCTCAAAAGCTGCGGAACGAGCGTGGCGGCCTCTTCAGGCGTTTTGATGCGGGTTTCGCCGCTGTCGCGAAGGGCAAGCTGGCGATCCGGGATGGTGTAAAGCTCGCCGCCATAAAACGCGGCATTGCTGAAGCTGATGAGGGCCTCGTAGCGACTGCGGTAATGCCAGGCGAGCAGGGTGCTGGGCAGATTGCGGGCGCTTTGAGCGAGGAAGCTGTCGGCATCCATGAGCACGCTGATCTTTTCGCCCTCTTCTTCGAGCGTGATTTCGTCTTCTTCATCGCTGCTGGTGCTGAAGAAACTGGTGGGTGGGAGCTGCATCTCATCGCCGACGACGATGACTTGCTGCGCACGATACGCGGCAGGGACGGCCTCCTCGACAGGGATCTGGCTGGCCTCGTCAAAGATGACGACATCAAAGGAAGAGGCATCCAGCGGCAGCGTATCGGAGACAGAGAGCGGGCTCATGAGCCAGATCGGCTTCAAATCGCGCACCACCTCGCCGCTGTCGCCTGCGGCGAGATCGCGGATGCTTTTGTAGCGCATGGTTTTGCCAAACTCGTGCTCCAGCTCGCGTCGGCCGGTGGTGAAAGTCTTTTTGAAGAGCTTCTGTTCCGGCGTGAGCACGGTGGCGGATTGATTCGCGAGCTGCACGTGCTCCATGAAGCGTTTGCGAGCCTGGGAGCGAATCCATCCGGCATTGTGATCGAGCCACTGGCGATGCGATCTGGCCACGCGGTCGAGTTTTTGCTTCAACACATGCCCGTCGAAGCGCTGCAAGCTGCGGTCTGCGCGGTAAAGCTCGGCCAGTGATTTCGCGGCGCAGGCGGACTCGAGTTGGGCAACGGTCCAGTCGCGAGTGCGAACGGCGCGGGCGAGTTTTGGCGGAGCTGTGGCTAGATCGCGCAGGGATGGCAGAAGCTCAGGCAGCGCGTCCATGTCCTCCAGCATCTCGCGAATGGCGGCAGCGAGGGCAGCTAGGCTGTGGTGCTCGGGTTCAAAGAGCGTGCTGCTCAGATCACGACGAAGCTGCGCAAAGCCGGGCGCGAGGGCGGCGAGCATTTCGACGAGCGCCGCGCCTTGCTGGGAGGAGAGCAGTTTTTCGCGAAGCGCGAGTGCAGCAGGCGAGGCATCGCTGGCAGACAGTGTGGCAAGCTGGCTGCGAAGCGTCTCGGGATCGTCGGAGGCAAATTGTTGCTCGCACTGGTCCTGAACGGCTTCCACTTCGGCGTTCGCCGCGTGCTCGGCAGCGAGTTCGGAGAGCACTTTGACCCAGGTGGGCTTCACCGCGTGTTTGTTGAAGTAATACGAGGCGTTCAGCACCTTGCGCAGTCGCCACCAAGCGGGGTTCAGGAAGGAGAAGAAGCCTTGAAGCTTTTCGGCTTGAGCCAAGGCGGAGGCTGTTTCGTCCGCAGGCAGCTTCTCGCGCCAGTTCGTGGTCTTCTTTTGCGCGGCGTCGAGAGCTTTGCGCTTCTTCGCGTAGTCGGCGCAGAGTTTGGCAAAAGCGCCGCTGGTGCTGCTGTTGGCATCCAGCAGGCCAAGGAGATTTTTTCGAGCGAGCGGCAGAAGGCGTGACGTCGATTCGAGGAGCTGGGCGACTTCGTCCAGCGTGTCCCAGTGCTCCATGGGCAGACCCGTTTGCTGAAGCGCATCATCGAGATCACTGAGGCGTTGTTCGAGGTCTTCGAGGCGTGCGGGAGTGGCTTCGAGGTCGTTGAGCCAACGCAGCGGATGTTTGGCGAAGATGGGCGATGCGCCGAGGTCTTCGAGGGCGTTGGCGAGCCGCAGCACGCTGTCGCCTCCTTGCTGCCATTCGGTGTAATCGGGCAGATTTTCATCGAGAGGCGGTTCAGCCGCCTCAAAGCCGTTTCGCAGCTCGATGAGGCGCAAAAGCAGCGGATTGGCGGCGGCGCTGGATTGGGTAAATTTCTCCAAAGCAGCGAGTTCGGCCTCCAAAGTGCTCAAAGCGGCATTTCGCTTCGATTCGCTCGCATCGGCGGCGGTGCCGGTATCGAGCCACTGCTCGTAGGTTTGCTTCAGATTGAGGATGAACTCCTTTTTATCGGTCTGCGAGTCGTGGATGAGGCAGCACAGTTCATCGAGGCCCTGCTGACGCAGGCGATGGAAGACGACATCAATGGCGGCACGCTTTTCGCAGACGAAGAGCACGCGCTTCCCGAGCGCCACGTAGTCGGCGATGAGGTTGGTGATGGTTTGCGATTTACCCGTGCCGGGCGGGCCTTGGATGATGAAGCTCTCGCCGGTGCGTGCCCGTGCGATCGCACCGGTCTGCGTGGCATCCGCCGCGATGATCAGATGCTGCTGCGAGGGCGGCAAAATGGGGATCGGTGGTGCCTCGACGGCGCGTGGCTCCAGCGAGAAGACGCGATCAAAGGCGGCGTTCGGCACATCGCTGGCGATGAGCTGCGAGTAGTCCCGCACGAGCGTCATCTTGCGGTAGTTGAAGTTCGCCAGCGTGAGCGAGCAGAGGTCAAACTCCCACGAGTAAGGATTGCCGAGCGAGTCCTCGACGATGGAGAAGGTCTTGCGCTCGGTTTCTGCGACCATGTTGAGCTGACGCGGCAGCGGTGGTGCTCCGGCGAGATCACGCAGCGGCAACGGCGCGGGCACGATCTTCTTTTGGAAGACCTGGAGGCCGAGCGGGCGGAAGTCGGCTTTGTCGTAGCTGTAGTCCACCTTCGCAGCCGTGATGCGGCGACCATTGCGAGCCATGCGACGACGATACTGATCGACACGCTGCTTGGCTTTCTCGTGGAAGAGCTGGATGCGCGGCTTCTCGGTGAGCGTGAGGCTCACACCGGGCTCGCTGGCGTGAATCTGCGCCTTCAACTGCTCGTGAAAGGCGGTGAGCGTGGTGCTGCGCAGGTCGATGGTCTCCGGCAGGTCGAGGTTATAGAGCTGCTTCAGGTGATGGCGCAGCGCGGGGTTCACCTCGGCCACGGTGTCGCTCGGTTCGAGGGTGTAGTGGTCTTTGACGCCTTTTTTCTTCGTCAGCTCGACCGGTAGCAGCAGCAACGGCGAGTGGATGCGTTCCTGCGGCGCTTCTTTGAGATTGTGCCAGCGTAGAAAGGTCAGCACGAGGCGGAGCTGAGAGAAGCCATACTCTGCGCGGTCGCGGCGGGCCTCGCTGATGAGCTTGTCGAGCTGGCCCGGCAGATACGGGGCCTCCTCCATGCGCAGCCAGCGATTCAGCGCGAGGGTGTTTCCGGCGCTGATGTCCTGAGCGAGTGATTCATGCCAGTAGAGCAAGTCCTCCGGCTTCACATTCCGGTAATCGAGCACGAGCGGCACGCTCGCGATGGTGAGGTTCAGCGTGGACTGCGTGCTCTTGAAGTAGAGCAGCTTGTTTCGCCGCGAGACTTCGAAAAGGCGATCTCGCAGGTGGGTCTGGATGACGGCGCGTTTGTCTTTCTTGCTGCCTTTTTCCAAACCGGGCAGCGAGGTGATGTCGATGTCCACCGGCTGATCGCGATACGTCTCCAGCCTGCTGATCAGCGAGGGCAAATCCTGTGCCCGCTTGCCTCGATGCAGCTCCGTCATCTCCGTGATGACACTGGCAAGCACGGGATGCAGCCGACGCGACAGCACGAAGAGATTCGTGCGAGAGTTCGCGAACAGCGAGACATCCTCTGCATCGCTGAAATCCAGCCCACAGGCCAAGCTGGCGAGGATAAGGCCGAGCGAGAACACGTCGGTCAGCTCGTCGTGATGACCGATGACATGCTCCCAAGTCGTGTAGCCAGGCAAATAAACCGGCCGCGTAATATCCGCGTCTGCACTGCCGACATCAAGGTTCGTGACGTTCTGCGCAAAGGTGTCGATGTCTGTCTCGCGCTTCGATTCGCCGATGACTTCGAGTCCGCGAGACTGCGTGGCGAGCAGCTCACGCAAACGGCTGTCGTTTCTCTCCGAAGGCACGCCAACAGGCGAAACCAGACTGAGGGAGCGATCTTCGATCACCCGAAGGCCAGAAAGACCGCGCAATGGCGCGACATCACCCCTTTCGTGAATCGTGAGCACCTCGCGCATCAACGGCAGCACGGCGGCGAGCACGTCCTCGGTCTCAAAACCGCCGCGGTCGATGCCTTGGTGAAGGAAGGTGATGAACTCGCTCATGGCCCGGTGGGAGTAAGGAGCCCGAGAGTGTTCAGTGCATTCATGCGAGCAGAGCGACTGGGGAAGCTGAAATGGACATCGATGGGGTGAACTCGGCCGGATTGGAGAAGCAGGACATTGTCTTCATGCACATCAGTGACGAGCAGTCGGCCAGCGCCACCTCCATCAATCCAGAACCGAGCCTTGGGAGTGCCCGGGCTCTCATGTTCCAATCCCTGCAGCTCAAGTGCCTCCACGAGTTTCGACCAAGCGGGGTGCCGACCTTTCACATAAGGCTGTGTGATCACAACATGGACGCTTCCACTCTCCTCGTAAGCACCCTCAAGGCAGATATCATCGCCGAAGAGTTCATTGGCCAGCAAGTGGTCGGTGAGATAGTCGAAGAGCAGTTCAGCAGGTTTGTAGAAGACCTCGCCAGTCTCTTCATTGAACAATCGCGAGTCGTAATCCTTGATGACGCGTTCGCGATCTCGCAACATGCCGACCCGGTGCTCGATGCCATGTCCGATGTAGTCGGCATCAATCGCAGCTGTGACACTTGTGGCGTCGAGCATCAGGCCCGCGCGGCAGCAGAAAGCGGCGAATGCGCGTATTTCCTGCTCTGCCGGGTCTGCTGGATGGATTTGTTCGTGGCCGGCCCTTGCGTCTGCAATTGCTGACGCAGCGCTTCGGAGAACGCCTTGCGGACCTCCAAATAGGGCATGAGCTTTGGTGAGTGAGTCGGGACCGTTGACATAGGATAGGAGCGGCTGGATGGGAGTTTCGCCGTCAGAGCCGTTGGCAGCAACCTCAATCTCGCTCATGCCAGTGCCTCCTTGAGCTTCTTGAGAACTTTGGCCTTCACCTTCAGCTCTTTGGTGAGCAGTTTTTCAAAGGCACCAAGGCACTCCAGGTCGCGAGCGAACGCGAGGCATCGCTCAATGGGCGCATCGTCGAGATCGGGATCGACCGCGCAAAAATCGAGCATGAGCTGGGCGAAGTATTCGCGGTGCGAGGCAGGACGCTCGGCGAGTTCAGTGAGGATGGCGGGGTCGGCTGCGGGTTTGAATTCGCGGAAGAAGAGCCGCGCATGAGCGAGAACGGCCTCGGTTTGGAACCAAGTGGGCTCCAGCAAATGCGCGAGGAAGCGCCGAGTGAGCGCGGCCAATTCCGCCTGCTGCACGAGCGTTAGGTCATCCAGTCCCTCATCGAAGTCGAGCATCTTGGCGATGGTTTCCTCGAGTGACTCGTCCTCCTCGACCCAAAGCTGAAGCGCCCGCGCCCGGATGAAGGTCTCGGGATGGGTGAGTTGATCGGTCTTTGGCTTCGATTTGGAGAAAATCTCCTCCGCTTGGGCGAGGTAGCTTTTGGCGCTCACTTGAGCGAGGCCGGTCGTCGTTTTGACCAAGCCTGCGACGGCGGTTTCGAGGCTGTTCGTGGCCAAAAAGGCTCCACGATCCGCAAACAGCTCGGTGGCAAGCCGCCAGACGCGGGCACTTTGAGCATGAGCCGGCTCTGCACTCGGATGCGAGGCCGCCGAGTGCAGGATGCGGTCCGCCAGATAAAAAGCGCCGTCGTCCATCTGCCAGAGGTGATGATGCGCCAACTCATGCCCAATGACGCCACGCAACTCATCCGCCGAGAGCAGCGAGAGGATTGGGCCGTAGAAAATAACATGCGCCTCGCCCGGCAGGTGGCAGACCGCCGCGTTCGGCGCGGTGGAGTCCTGCGCTTGGTAAGCGAAAACCTTGGCCTGAATGCCGAGCGCCGAACACGCGGCCGCAATCTCCCGAAACACCTCTGGATGGGCCTCGGCATCGAGGCGGTAAGTGTCACGCAGCAGCGAAAGCCGGACCTGCTCGGCATCTGTGGCCGTTTTCTCCTTATCTGCAAACCATCGCCAGACTTCCTTCTCCTCGCCACGCAGCCATTCGGCGAGGGAGCGATGCTGGGTGAGGGGCGAGAGAGTTGCGGGCATTGCGGGTACTCAAGCGAGGGGCTGAAACGTCGTCAAACAGCGGTCTAAGAATCTATCGAAAGACCATCGCGGTGTTCTCGTTGCCATGTCACCCCCAAATGAGCACCTTTACCTTCCAGAAACACCTTTCCCGTCGTGCCATGCTGCGTGGCGCGGGCATCACGCTCGGGCTTCCTTTGCTCGAAGCGATGACTCCGGCCTTGGCGGCGGTGAAGGAGACGAAACAGGCGAAGCGCTTTGTGGGCATGAGTTTGGCGCTAGGGCTGCACAATCCGAATTTGGTGCCGGAGGGCGCTGGGCGTGGCTACAAGCCCTCGCGGTATCTCGCGGGCATTCAGGATCTGCGGGAGGATTTCACGGTGGTGTCCGGTTCGTCGCATCCGGGCGTCACGGGAGGTCACACGGCGGAGGGAAGCATCTTTTCGGCTTGTCCGAATGCGCGGGGATCGACGACGCGGAACACGATCTCGCTCGATCAGTTCATGGCGAAGCATCTTGGGCATGAGACGCGCTTTCCGTCGCTCGTTTTGAATACGAACTCGCAGACGAGCCCGAGCTACACGGAGAACGGCTCCATGATTCCGGCGGAAAACAGCGCGATGAAGCTCTTCACGCGTCTTTTTGTCGATGACACGGCTGCGGAGCAGGAGCGG
>JBEIGR010000091.1:0-13191 GCA_040381795.1 Verrucomicrobiaceae bacterium
GACGAGTTGGGTAAAAAGTGTCAGAGAAGCCGTCATCGTCTAGTTAAATCCGCCAAAAGACATGTAAACCGACACAAAACTCAATCTCGAACGCAGTGCTTTTCTTAGTGTAGACTTCACCGTGCTCTCGATGACGTTTTTGGAGGCCATGGTGCCTGCTTTTGCCACACGGGCACAAGCCGCCGTCGCACAGCCGCCGCCGCGTTTTATGGCGATGTGCGCCACGCTGGGCTTTCACACGCCGTTTTTGTTTCCGCAGGAGGTTGGCAGCGATTACACGCTCACGCCCTACCTAGAGCCGCTGAAGGATTTGAAGGGCGATTTCTCCGTTCTCTCCGGTTTGCAGCATGAGGAGCAAAACGGTGCCAATGGCCACACTTCCGAAATGACGTGGCTGACCTCCGCGAAGCATCCCGGGCTCGCTGGCTTCAAAAACTCGATCTCCCTCGACCAGCTCATCGCCGAGCAAATCGGCTCGCAGACGCGTTTCCCGAGCCTCATCCTCGGCACCGGCAGTGACTCGATTTCCTGGAGTGCCAGCGGGGTGCCGCTCCCGGCGGAAAATTCGCCTTCGAAGGCCTTCCAGCAGCTTTTTGTCGATGGAACCCCGGCAGAGATCGCGGCGCAGGTCCGCAGCCTCAAACGCGGTCGCAGCATTCTCGACACCGTCATGGGTCAGGCCAAAAAACTTCATGGCGAACTCGGCAAACGCGATCAGGAGAAGCTCGATGAATACTTCAGCGCCGTGCGTGACCTCGAAGGCCGCCTCGTGCAAAACGAGGAGTGGGTGCAACAACCCAAGCCCAAGGTCGATGCCAAGCCACCGACCGATATTCAGAGCCGCACGGACGCCATCGGCAAAATGAACCTCATGCTCGACCTCGTCGTGCTGGCGCTGCAAAACGACAGCGCACGCACCGTGACGCTGCGCCTCAACGGCATGAACGCCGTGCCGGAGATCGAAGGCGTCAAAAACGACTGGCACAACCTCTCCCACCATGGTCAGGACGCCGCGAAGATCGAAGAACTGAAGGTCATCGAGAAAGCCGAGTTCACCGCCTTGGCCGCCTTCCTGACCAAAATGAAAGCCGCGTCCCTCCTCGACAGCACCGCCGTCATGTTTGGCTCCAACTTGGGCAACGCCAGCGCCCACAGCACCGCCAATTTGCCTCTTCTACTCGCTGGTGGCGGCTTCAAACACGGTCGTCACATCGCCATCGACAAAGAGAAGCACGTCTTCTCGAACCTCTTCGTCTCCCTCGCCCAACGCATGGGCGTTGAAGCAGACAAATTCGGCTTCAGCACCGGCGTACTGGACATCAATCAGGCGTGATTGACCCTGCTGACGTATTCGTAACGGAAGGATTAGGGTAACATTCTTGACCAGAGGGAGTAATTTAGGCAATAACGCCTATTTGTTGCTATGCCCGATGAAACCGTGATGCCCTCCCGACTCACGGACGAAAGGAACTTTCCGAACACGTCCTGGACCCTGATCCGCCAATCGCAAGATGTGGCGGATCCGGCTGCAATGACAGCGCTGGACCGGCTGGCACGGGCGTATTGGCGGCCGCTGGTGGTTTTTGCCCGTTCGGTCGGACTGGATGAGGCGCGGGCGCAGGATGAGGTGCAGCGGATGTTTGAGAACATCCTGTCGCGGGATTCACTGCGGACGGTGATGCCGGGAGAGAGCCGTTTCCGCTCGTTTTTGATCCAATGTCTGCGGAATACGATGATCTCGTCCCACCGGGATGAGAACCGCGAAAAGCGCGGCAGCGGCGCAGCGCACGAGCCGCTGGAAAATCACGACGGGATGGCGGACGCGGCGGCGGAAAGCCCGGAGCTGGCCATGGACCGGGCCTGGGCGGCGGAGGTGTTTGAAATGGCTTTCAAGCGGCTGGAGGAGGACGCGGTGGAGCGTGGACGTGGGGAGGTTTTTGCGACTTTGAAGCCGATCCTGCGTGGGCGATCGCCCAAGGGTGGCTACTCCGCGCTGGCGGAAAAACTCAGCGTGCCGGAGGGCACGGCGCGGAAGATGGTTTTCGATTTGCGTGCCCGTCTGGGCGTGATGATCCGCCAGGAGGTGGCGGCGACGGTCGCGGACCCCGAGGAGGTGGACGCGGAACTCCGATACCTACTGGGCCTGCTGTGAATGATTCCTGCTTATTGACCCAACCATGGTGATCTCCTCCACATCGCTGCCGCGCCCATGCATGACCTGCGGGAAGCCACTGGCCCCCGGTGGCGAGTGCCTGCCCTGCGCGATGAAGCAGGCGCTGGAGGCCGCGACGCAGAACCCGGAGGCGGTGGGAGATGTGCCAGAGCGGAAGGATGGGCCGGGTTACCGCCAGATCGCGGAGCCGGTGCTACCGCGTGATCTGGGGCACTACCGGCTGCTGCGGCAGATCGGCTCCGGCGGCATGGGCACGGTCTATGAGGCGGAGGACACGGACCAGGGCCGCCGGGTGGCGCTGAAAATGATCCGCGCCTACCACTTTTCCTCCAAGGAGGAGATGCGGCGCTTTCAGCGTGAGGCGGAGGCGATCTCCCGGCTGGATGATCCGCACATCGTGCCGTTTTATGAGCTGGGTGAGATCGACGGGCACCCTTATTTTGCGATGCAGCTGATCTCCGGTGGCACGCTGGCGCACCGGCTGAAGGAGGGGCCGCTACCGGCGGCGGAGGCGGTGCGCCTCATGTGCCAGGTGGCTGGGGCGGTGCACCATGCGCATGAGAAAGGCGTGCTGCACCGCGACCTGAAGCCCTCGAACATCCTCATCGATGAAAACGGGCAGGCGTGGCTTTCAGACTTCGGCATGGCGCGGCTGATCCACCGGGGTGATGCGACGAAAATGCCCACGCTGACCGCCACGGGCATCCCGATCGGCACGCCGCACTACATGTCGCCTGAGCAGGCAGCAGGACACGCTCGGCAGATCGGTCCGGCGAGTGATGTGTGGGCGCTGGGCATTCTTCTTTATCAGATGCTCACCGCGCTGCCGCCGTACGAGGGGGAGTCGAGCCTGATCGTGATGCACAAGGTCGTCTATGGCCCGCCGCCGCGTTACCTAGCACCCACGCGGGATCAGATGGGCCTCTCGGCGCTGATTGAGCGCTGTTTGCAAAAGGAGCCGTCGCGTCGGCTCGCCAGCGCCGGGGTGCTGGTGGAGGAGCTGGAGCGCTGGCAGCGCGGTGAAAAGATGCGGACGCAGCCGGTGATGCCGTGGGAAAAAGGACTGAGCTGGGTGTGGACACGGCCAGCCATGGTAGCGGCCTTGGTGGCACTCTTTGCTTTGGCAGTCGGTTCCTGGCTGATGCCGCCTGCGGACGATTATGTGATCTCTGCGAAGGATGGCATGCTGATGATCACGAGCCAGGGAAAGGAAAACGGGATCCTCGAACTGCTGGCGGACGCCAAAGAGAACACGCTGATGGCCGTGGCGGAGGGGCGGAGTTTCCGTGTGAGCGGCGTGTCGCGGACGGGGAATTCGGGGGCGCTGGCGCTGGCAGGTGTTCGTCGTTTGGTGATCGAGACGGGTCATGCGCAGGACCGGGTGAAATTCCGCGGCGGGCTGACGCTGGAAAAGGATGCGACTTTGGAAGTGCGTCCCCAGGCGGCAGGTGATTTCTCCGAGATCTATGTGGATCAGCTGGCAGAGCTGCGCACAAGCGGCACAGGCAGCCTCAAGCTCTCGGCTAGTGGTGGCATCGAGGTGGGCACAGACGCTGTTTTGGAGGTAGAGAATGGCCCGCTGCAACTCGCGGGAAACTGGCCGCCCGTGCGCAACACGGCTTCGTTCCACGGTTTGCTCATCAAAGGACCTGTGCGGAGCACGGGGACCGGCGCAGTGACATTGCAGGGGCACGCCGGTGGCCAACCGACGAATATGGGCGTTGTAATCTACCATGCGCCAGTGACCGGTGGTCGTGCTGGAGCAGCGCTGATGGTGGAGGGAGAGTGTGACGCGGCAGCGGGTAGGCAATTGGGGGTGAGTTTGTCCTCCGGCGGCCAGATTACCTCACTTGGCGGGGACGTGTTGGTCAAAGGGCGTGCACAAGGGAGTGGCGGCGGCAAAATGTGTTTTGGCGTGGATGTGCGCACGGAGGGTGAAATCACCGCCGGTGGCCTGGGCAAGGTGCATGTGGAGGGTGTCGCAGGGCCCGGTAGCGGCGGTGAGCATATGGGGGTGCATGTCATTTCTGGAGGAAGGATAGCGTCCAATGCCGGCGCGGTGAGCATTTCAGGCACAGCGCTGGAGAGTGGCGTGGGTGTGCGGTTGAGCGACGGCAGCGTCAGCGCTGGCGGAAGCGGCAGTCTGACGATCACGGGCACGGGTGCCCTCGGTGGAGGCAAGAAAGAGGACGCTTATGGAGTGGAGTTGCGCAAGAAGCCGGGAACCCGCATCTCCACGGAGGGCGGGGAGGTTACCATCACCGGAAAAGGCGGCAGCGCCGAGGTGGCGGACATTTTCGTGGCCGCAGGGGCCCAGATCGACACGCAGGAGTTTGGCGGCAAGATCACTCTCAATGGGGAACGGCAGAGCATCGCGCTAGGCAGTGTGAGGGAGGGCGTGGTCGCGGGTGAGGGCCCGAAGCCTGACTGGATCGTTTCACAGAGCGCGGGCGCGCTTCGCATTCGGGACTACACGGGCCTCGGTGGCGTGATCATCCTCGAAGAAACCGCACAGGGGCAGATTCAGCTGGTTTTGGCACCTGAGTCGTTGGTGCAAATGCCGGACTCCAGCCGCCTGACGGGTGGTACCGCGCCACTATCGCTCGCGGGTGTACAGCAGTTGCATTTCCAGCTGGGTGATGGGGATGACCGCATGGAGTTCCATGGCTTTAGCGGTGATGCATTCCCCTCACTCAGCGTGGATGCCGGACCGGGGGATGATCAGGTGCAGTTCCGGGGCCGCTTGTCCCTGGCAGATGGCCAAAGTGTGAATGTGGACCTGCAGGATGATGCCCCGGAGCCGGGAGCTGACAGCGTGGTGCTGACGCCGGGGGCCACTATCATCCCTCATGGCAAAGGCAGCATCACGATGCGGGCGAGCCGGAAAATCGTGCTGACCGAGGCTGCCATCCGCACGGAGGACGGAGACATCGTTTTGGAGGCCAATCAGCAAGCCCAGCCTAGCACAGGCAGTTTCCGAGGCGTGGATCTCATCGGGAGCCAATTGGTCAGCGAGGGCACAGGGGCCATCACGATCAGCGGGCGCGGCGGCAACGAGGGAAATTTTCAGTTTGGCATCAAGCTCGACAAAGGTTCCCTCATCCAGGGCGGCAGCTCAGGCCGCGTCAGCCTCAATGGCACTGGAGGGGACAACGGACTCAACGACAACACGGGAATCGGCTTGGAGGATGCCGAATCGCAGATTTTGAGCCGTGGGGCAGATATCGAGCTGCATGGCACAGGCATGGGAAAACCGGGATCGGGCTACAATTTCGGCATCGCGCTCCTCCGTGGCCGGATTGCTGCCGCTGGAGCTGGGAAGGTCAGTTTGACCGGCCAAGGCGGTGCCACCCTAGGCTGGCACAATGCGGGCGTTTTGGTCCGTGGTGCGGTTGTAACCTCGGAAAACGGGCCATTGACCGTCAGCGGCCTGGGTGGTGGTGCCAAAGGAGGAAAGGGAGGTCACTGTCATGGCGTCCTCGTCCACGCCAAAGGCAGCATCGGCTCCATGGGAAGCGGCAGTGTCACGGTGGAGGGCACAGGTGGTACAGGCATTGGTGAGGAGCACCAAGGCGTCGTCGTTCATTCGGAGGGAAAGATTTTTTCTTCGGGAGGAGAGGTGAAGGTCACTGGAACGGCCGGTATAGGCGGAGTGGGCGTGCTGCTCAGTGGAGGCAGCCTGCAGAGTGGCGGAACGGGCGCTTTGACCCTCACGGGCACTGGAGTGCGGGGCTACGCTGCGGATGGGAATATCCATGGGATCATGCTCGCAGGTGAGGAAGGCACCCGGATCACCTCGACAGGCGGCGCTGTCCGGCTGACCGGCCAAAGTGGTAAGCAGGAAACCGCTGCGATTTTGGCTGAGATGCCCGCACGGATCTCCACGGGCGGTGGGAAGGTCACGCTCATCGGAGCCAAACTGGACCTCGCTGAAGGTGCGGTGGACAAGGATGCAGAACTCAAGGCGCAGCCCTGAGGAGGATCAGCGGCCGGAGACGTCGCGAAGCTGTTTTCTGGAAAAAACAGCCTGGGACGAAAAAATTTCATCCGTGCCGTAACGCGGCTCCTGGGATGGCGAGGAATGGGGGTGAGCCACTCTGGCTTTCCGTAACACGCACATTCGTCCCGCCATGTCATTCCATTCCTCCCTCCGCACCGGCTTGAAGAGCCTTTTGCTAGCCTTTTCGATGCTCGGTGGCTTAGCCGCGCCTCTGGCGGCGCAGACGCTTACATGGTCCAGTGGCACCTCTATGAACATTGGTCGCAGAGAGGCGGCGGCAGTGCTTCTGAACGATGGCAAGGTGCTGGTCACAGGCGGACGCGATGGGTCGAATAACGTTTTGAACACAGCTGAGCGCTATGACCCGAGTACCGGGGCTTGGACCGTCATTCCCATGGTCAACCCTCGCAATTCGCACAATGCCGAAAAGCTCCCTGATGGTCGCGTTTTGGTCATGGGTGGCCGAACCGGGGGAGCGACCACAGAGATTTATAATCCAGCCACCGGCAGTTTCAGTGCCGGACCGAATATGAACGTTGGGCGGGATACCTCTGCCTCGGTGGTCTTGCCCAGTGGCAAGGTGCTGGTTCATGGCGGCTGGAATGTGTTGACTCATGGGGAGGTCTTTGATCACACCACGAATAGCTGGACCGCCATCGCCGCTAGCGCTCCTCGTGTAGCACATGAGTTGGTGAGGCTTCCCAATGGCAAAATTTTGATGATTTCGGGCCACTCGGGCGCGGTGCACGGCCCACCCGAATGCTACCTCTATGACCCCACCGCGAATACATGGACACAAACGGGCAGCATGACCACGGGCAGGGCTCATCCCCGGAGCGTTATCTTGAGCAACACTGGCAAGGTTCTCACGACGGGTGAATCCACAACGTGCGAACTCTACGACCCGGTTGCTGGCACCTGGAGCAGCACCGGCAGCACCAGCGTTTCGTATGCTCGGCATCATGTGGCCCAGCTGGGGAATGGGAAAGTGCTCGCCTTCGGCGGTGGAACCGCCGTGACGTCGATCTACGACCCCGCAGCAGGCACTTGGGCGGCCGCTGCCTCCTTGAGCACCTCACGACAAGATTCTATAGCGGTGGTGCTGGCAAACGGAGACCCTTTCGTGGCGGGTGGCTGGAACGGCAGCACATCCACGAACAGCATGGAGATTTTTGACGCTCCTGCGGTTTTGCCTCCGGCGCTGAGCTGGTACCCTGCGGAGGGTGTTACGGCAGATTACATGGGAGCCAATAATGGCACGGCCACCGGCGGTGTGTCCTACACGACGGGCAAGATCGGACAGGCCTTCAGTTTCGACGGGGGGAATAGCACCAAGGTAGATTGTGGCAACAGCGCCAGCCTGCAGCTTTCCACCGGCACCATCGCGGCATGGATCAAAACCGGCAACGCGGGCAGTTCATACCGGGGCGTCATCGTGAAGGGATTGGCCTACGGCCTCTTCATGAAGGACAACGTCTTGATCGTTTTCGATTGGACCACAGGGGACAGGAGCACCGGTGTGGCGCTCAACGACAACCAATGGCACCATGTGGCCTTCTCCTTTCAGGCGGGCGTGACCGATGGATCGAAAATCTACATTGATGGCGCTCTGAGCAGCACCTTCACCTGGAACCTGAGCGGCCAGTCTTATGCGCTGACCCTGGGGGCCAATGAAGCCTTTGGGGGCCAAAACTTCATGGGTCAGATGGATGAGACAAAAGTTTTTTCCACCGCGCTTTCTGCCACTCAGATTCAGTCCCTTTATGCCACTGCGCCAGCCCAGCCAAACGTGGCCCCCACGGACATCACGCTGACGCCCAGCAGCATCGCGGAAAACAACGCCGCCAATGCCACCGTGGGCACTCTGACCGCCACCGATAGCAATGCAGGCCAGACGCACACCTTTAGTCTCGTCAGCGGCACGGGCAGCACGGACAACACCAGCTTCACCATCGACGGCACCGCTTTGAAGCTCACGCCGGTGGCGAATTTCGAGACCAAGAGCAGCTACAGCGTCCGCGTGCAGGCCAATGATGGAAATGGCGGCACCTATGCCGAGGCGATGACCGTGACGGTGACGAATGTGAACGAAACCCCGACTGCGAATGCGCAAAGCGTGACGACGAACGAGGACATCGCCGCCAGCATCACGCTCACGGGCAGTGATGTGGACGCAGGCACGACGCTGAGCTACAGCATCGTCACAGGCCCGGTAAACGGCACGCTGAGTGGCAGCGGTGCCACTCGCAGCTACACGCCTGCGGCGAACTTCAACGGCAGTGACAGCTTCACCTTCAAGGTGAACGACGGCAGCCTCGACAGCGCCGAGGCCACGGTTTCGATCACCATCAATGCGGTGAATGACGCTCCTACCTTCACCTTGCCAGCAGCGAATACACCTGCCATTCCTGCGGCGACTTGGACGGCGCAGAACGGCTTTGGGTCGGCGGACTGCATCCAGCTAGCCAGCTCCAGTGATGGCACGAAGCTCGTGGCGGCTACCACCACGCTCATCCGGATATCGTCGGACGCCGGGGTGACTTGGACCTCTCCCTTCCCCAGCGGCACGGGCCAGGCCGTGGCCTGCTCCGCAGATGGCACCAAGATAGTGGTGGCTTACAATGGCGAAATCAGGATCTCCACGGACTCTGGCGTTACATGGGCAAATCGGGTCAATGGGCAGGCCTGGACGGGTCTGGCCATGTCCTCGGATGGGACCAAAATCGTCGGCTGTGTGAATGGTGGACGGATCTGGACCTCCAGTGATGTGGGCAACTTTACCTGGACGCAGCGTGACTCGAACCGCTCCTGGAGTGACGTGGCCTCCTCCGCCAACGGCGATAAGCTGGTGGCGACGACAAGTGACAGCCAAATCTACACCTCTGCGGACTCTGGGGTGAACTGGACGGCCCGCGAAAGCCCCCGCAACTGGCGCCGCGTGGCCTCCTCCGCTGACGGCACGAAGCTCATCGCCTGTGCGGCAGGTGCCCCCATCTTCCACTCGACGGATTCCGGGGTGAACTGGACACCGAGTGCGTCCTTGTCCGCTGCGGACTGGAGGGCCGTAAGCTCAACGGCAGACGGCACCGTGCTCGCTGTCGCCAGCTCAAATCCAGGAGCGCTGCTCGTCTCTTCGGACTCCGGCCTCACCTGGGCCCAGCGTGAAAGTAATCGCCAGTGGCGTGCTTTGGCGTTTTCCAGCGACGGGACGCGCCTAGCCGCTGGCCTGGGCACGGTGACACAATCTCCGGCACTGTACACTTCCACAACAACGCCTGCCTTTTACACCTACACGGCCAGCGTCAATTCTGGGTCCAAAACGCTGACCAATTTCTCCACCGGAGTCACTGCCGGTCCGGCCAATGAGTCCGCACAGGGTTTCACGCTCAATACCACGAACAACAACAACGCGCTGTTTACCTCGCAGCCCGTCTTTTCCACTACAGGCAATACTGCCACCCTCACCTTCACCCCAGGGACCACTCTCGGCACGGCCGTGGTCACTGTGCAGGGGCAGGACACGGGCGGAACCGCCAATGGCGGCGTGAGTCTCAGCGCCTCGCAGACCTTTGCCATTAGCATCACGAATGCGGCCCCGACAGACATCACGCTCGCTCCGGGCACCATCGCGGAAAACAACGCGGCCAACACCAGCACGGGCACTTTGACCGCCACGGATGCCGACTCCGGTCAAACGCATACCTTCAGCCTCGTCTCCGGTGCGGGCGCTACGGACAATGCCGCCTTCACCATCGACGGCAGCAGTCTCAGACTCACGCCGAGTGCTAATTTCGAGGTCAAAAACAGCTACAGCGTCCGAGTACAGACCGCAGATGCTTTCGGTGCCGGCTTTGCCAAGGCGCTGACAGTCACCGTCACGGACGTGAACGAGGCTCCGACGGACATCACGCTCAGCGCCAGCAGCCTCGCGGAAAACAACGCTGCAAATGACACGGTGGGCACGCTGACTGCGTCGGGTGATCCAGACGCGGGAGCTGCCCATACCTACAGCCTCGCCGCCGGAGCAGGGGACACGGACAATGGAAGCTTCACCATCACCGGCAGCGAGCTAAAACTCACCCCAATCGCCAATTTCGAGGTCAAGAGCAGCTACAACCTCCGTGTGCAGGCCAGTGACGGCCTGGGCGGCACCTTCGCCAAGGCATTAACTGTCACCATTACGGACGTGAACGAAGCGCCGACGGACATCACACTCAGCTCCAGCAGCATCGCGGAAAACAACGCTGAAAATGACCCCGTGGGCACGCTTCAGGCCACGGGTGACCCGGAGGTGGCAAACACGCACAGCTACAGCCTCGTCAGCGGCGCTGGCAGTGAGGACAATGCGGCCTTCAGCATCGTCGGCACCCAGTTGAGGCTCACGGCGGTCGCTGACTTCGAAACGAAGTTCAGCTACTCCCTCCGTGTCCGTGCTACGGACAATGGCAGCCCGGCAGAGAGCTTTGAAAAGGCGCTCACCGTCACCATCCTGGATGGCAACGACGCTCCGACAGACATCACCCTCGCAGCCATCAGCATCGTGGAAAACAATGACCCGAATGCCGCAGCGGGCTCCTTCACCGCAGTGGACCCTGACCTACTGCAAACGTTGAGCTTCAGCCTCGTCTCCGGTGCAGGTGGCGCGGACAACGCGGCCTTCACCCTCACCGGCAACACGCTGCTGCTGAATGCCGCCGCCGATTTCGAAACGAAGAGCAGCTACGCCGTCCGCGTCCGTGCCACGGACGATGGCAGTCCGGCCAAGAGCTTCGACAAAGCCTTCACCCTCTCCATCACGAACGCGAATGAGGCCCCGACGGACATCTCCCTCAGCGACACCTTCATCGCCAACAACAACCCCATCAACGCCAACGTCGGCTCCTTCCTGGCACTGGGTGATCCCGACGCAGGTGCCACGCACACCTTCAGCCTCGTCAGCGGCACCGGTGACACGGACAACGCCAGTTTCAGCATCACCGGCAGCACGTTGAAGATCCTCGTCAGCACCAACGTCGCCACCCAAAGCAGCTACAGCATCCGCGTGCAGGCCAGTGACGGTCTCGGCGGCACCTACGCCAAGCCGTTCACCATCAGCGTCATCCCCGGCAACCAGCCGCCCGTCATCACCTTCGCCCAGAGCACGGTGACGCGCCTGGAGGACACCGGAGCCTACTCGGCGGCCAGTTTTGCCACCTTCGCACCCGGTCATGCCTCGGAGTCCGCGCAGACCCTACTCGGCTACACCGTCACGAATGACGCCAATAGCCTCTTCAGTGCCCAGCCCGCCCTCAGCAACAGCGGCACGCTCACCTTCACCCCTGCCGCGAATGCCTTTGGTGATGCCACCGTCACGGTCGTGGCCCAGGACAGCGGCGGCACCTCCGGTGGCGGCGTGGACACCAGCACTACCACCTTCACCATCTCCATCACCAATGTGAATGATGCGCCGAGCTTTGCGCTTCCTGCGGGGACAAACATCCCGGCAGGGCTGACATGGACGGCTCGTGCCACTTCTCAGCAGTGGTATGATCTTGCCCCCTCGGCAGACGGAACGAAGATTCTCGCTGTCATTCAGAATGGTGGCAGCCAGCTTTATTCTTCGAGCGATTCAGGAGCTACCTGGAATGCATTATCCAGCGCAGGAAACCGCAACTGGATCTACTGCGCTTCTTCGAGCGACGGCACCAAACTGGCCGCGACCATCCATAACGGGCAGATTTACACCTCGACAGACTCTGGCCAGTCTTGGACGGCGCGTGAAAGCAATCGCATTTGGCGAGGTATCGCCTCTTCAGCCGATGGCACAAAGCTCGTGGCCGTCGTGCATGCCGGTCAAATCTACACCTCCACGAACTCAGGTGTGAGCTGGACCGCACGCGACAGCGACCGGAATTGGCAATCTGTGGCCTCCTCTGAAGATGGCACCAAACTGGTAGCCTCAGTATTCGGCGGGCAGATTTACACCTCGACGGATTCTGGGGTGACTTGGGTGGCACGTGACACCTCTCGTAACTGGCAAGAGGTGGCCTGCTCGGCGAATGGCACCAAATTGATGGCTGCTGTGCGCGGCGGGCAAATCTACACCTCCACTGATTCGGGTGTGACCTGGACGTCTCGTGAAAGCAATCGCAACTGGTGGGGCGTGGCATCTTCGGCTGACGGCAGCAAGCTGGCCGCCGTGGTATCCAACGGGCAGATTTATATCTCCAACGACTCGGGATTGAGCTGGATAGCGCGCGAAAGCAGCCGTGACTGGGCCTGCGTCACCTCCTCCGCTGACGGCAGCAAACTGGTGGCCGGTGCCAGTAATGGCCAGATCTACACCTCCGTCGGCACTGACACTCCCCACACCCTCACCGTCGCGGCCAATGTGGGAGCTCAGTCCAGCAGCGCTTTCGGCACCAGCATCTCCGCTGGCACGAATGAGTCCGCGCAGACGGTCAGCTTCGTCGTTACGAACAGCAACAACGCGCTCTTCAGCGTGCAGCCCGCCATTAGCAGCACTGGCACGCTGACTTACACGCCTTCACCCACGGCAAATGGCTCGGCGGATGTCACCGTCACCGCTCAGGACAACGGCGGCACGGCCAATGGCGGTGTGGACAGCACAGCAGCGCAGACCTTCCGCATCACCGTCACGCCGGTGAACAATCCGCCGGTGGTCACCTATGCCCAAAGCACCGTGACCCGCCTGGAGGACTCCGGAGCCTACTCGGCAGCCAGTTTTGCCACCTTCTCTCCTGGACCAGCCGGTGAGTCCGCGCAGACACAAGTCGGCGGCTACACGGTCACGAACAACAACAACGCTCTGTTCAGCACCCAGCCCGCCATCGCCACCAATGGCACGCTCACCTTCACCCCAGCGGCGAATGCCTTTGGCAGTGCCACGGTCAGCGTCGTCGCCCAGGACAGCGGCGGCACGGCCAATGGCGGCGAGGACACCAGCACCAGCACGTTCACCATCGCCATCACGGCCGTGAATGACGCGCCCAGCTTTGCGCTGCCAGCGGGAACCAAC
>JBEIGR010000092.1:0-12934 GCA_040381795.1 Verrucomicrobiaceae bacterium
CCCATCAAAAACTGGCACTCGCTACCGCTTCCTGAGCTCGCGAACCGTTTGACCACCTGCGCCGCCTTTTTTGGTCACGACAGCGGCATCTCGCACCTCGCCGCCGCATGCGGCGTGCCCTCGCTGCTGCTCTTTGGCCCCACCGATCCGGCGGTGTGGGCTCCGCCCCAGCCTTGGGTCACGATCCTTCGAGCCGAAAACGGCGATCTGGCCTCCCTCGATGACCAGCAGGTAAAATTGGCTGCCCGGCAAGTTGTGTCGAAATCGTAGCGTGCTAAGCAGCCTCCACTCATGCCCGACTTCCAACAGCCCGAACGATTCCGCACCATTCTCATCCTTGGTGCCCCTGGCAGCGGCAAAGGCACGCAGGGCAAGGTGCTCGGCTCCATCCCGCGCTTTCATCATCTCGCCTGCGGGGATGTGTTTCGCTCGCTCGATACCCGCACGCTGCTCGGGCAGAAGTTCGTCGAATACTCCAGCCGTGGCGAGCTCGTGCCCGATGACGTCACCGTGCAGCTCTGGCATGCCAATGTGCGCCAGCGGGTCGATTCGCATCAGTTCAAGCCGGAGATCGACTTCCTCGTGCTCGATGGCATCCCGCGCAATGTAGAGCAGGCCCGCCACATGGAGGAGCACATCGAGGTGCTCAAAGTCTTCCACCTTTCCTGCCCCGACCGCACCGAACTGGCCCGTCGCCTCCGCAAACGTGCTCTCAAGGACAACCGCTTCGACGACGCCAACGAGGCCGTCATCCAGCAGCGCTTTGCCACCTACGAGGCCGAGACCAAGCCCATCCTCGACTACTACGCCGGCGACCGCATCATGCCCATCGACGCCTCCCAAGCTCCCGCCAAGGTCCTCTACGACATCCTCGGCGGCATCATGACCCTCGACGCCTGGAAAGAGCTGGAGAAGATGAAGATCTAGCCGCATGGAGCGTGGAGCAGGAGGCTTGGAGTCCAAACCGCCGGATCGCCTCATCACACCATGCTCCAAGCCCCAAGTCCCATGCGCATTCTCTTCATCGGCACCGGAGACATCGGCCTTCCTTCGTTGGAATGGCTCATCAACGCGCCTCAGCACGAGGTCGTCGGTGTCATCACGCAGCCGGACAAACCTGTGGGACGCAAGCAGGTGCTCACCCCGCCGCAAACCAAGGTCCGCGCCCTCGCCGCCGGATTGCCCGTCTTTCAGCCGCTGAAGATTCGACATGCCGTCGAGGAATTGAAAGCCTTCAACGCCGACCTCGCCGTTGTCGTCGCCTACGGTCAAATCCTCTCCCGCGCCGTGCTCGACGTGCCACCGCTCGGCTGCCTGAACATCCACGCCTCGCTGCTGCCCCGTCACCGTGGTGCCGCGCCCATCCAGGCCGCCATCCGCGATGGCGACAGCGAGACCGGCATCACCATCATGTTCATGGATGAGGGCCTCGACACCGGCGACATGCTCCTCAAGCGCACGTTGCCCATCACCGCCGACGACACCGGCGGCAGCCTCCACGACAAACTCGCCCTCCTGGCCCCTTCCGCCCTCGAAGCCGCCCTCGATCTCATCACTGCCGGCAACCCGCCGCGTGAAAAACAAGACGAGTTCAAAGTCACCCACGTCCGCAAACTGACGCGACAAGACGGCAAGCTCGACTGGACCAAACCCGCCGCCGAACTCGAACGCCTCGTGCGAGCCTTCACCCCCTGGCCCGGCACGCACTGCCTTCTCCACGGCAGCCAGTTAAAGGTCCACCGTGCCGCCATCGAAGCCGCCGAGGTTTGCCCCGCACCCGGCACCATCGTCCGCGCCGATGCCAGCGGCATCCTCGTGAGCTGCGGCACCGGTTTACTGAACCTCCTCGAAGTCCAAGCCGAAGGCGGCAAACGCCTCCCCGCCGCCGATTTCCTCCGCGGGCATCCGCTGCACGCGGGGGATGTTCTCGGCTGACTTCAAATTCGGAATCACGCTCGGATGGTTTGGCCGGAAAGGAATTTCCCACCCGGCGAGTCTCCGGCGGCATTCGCCGTTGATTCCGCCGCGTCTGCGCCCATAGATGGGAGCCCAAAATCCCCATGAAACTCACCCAGGTGTTCAAAAAAG
The DNA here is from genome assembly GCA_040381795.1 of Verrucomicrobiaceae bacterium. GTDB lineage: Bacteria > Verrucomicrobiota > Verrucomicrobiia > Verrucomicrobiales > Verrucomicrobiaceae > Prosthecobacter. The sequence goes on from JBEIGR010000092.1 coordinate 2,089, forward strand.
TGCCGGAAGGCTACGTCGGCTTCGTCGAGGAGCTGCCGGGGGCAAATACCCAGGGGGCGACGCTGGACGAGGCCCGCGCCAACCTGCGTGAGGCCATCGAGCTGGTCATGGAGGCCAACCGCATCCTCGCCGAGGAGGAGCTCGGCGGGCAGGAGGTGTATCGTGAAACCTTGCTCCTCGCCGCCGCTTGAAACTCCGTGACCTCCTCTGACACCTGCATGACCACGGCTGCGAATTCCTGCGTGAAGGCGGCAATCACACGGTCTATGTCAACCGTGCCACCCGCAGAAGCTCCACCGTTCCCCGCCACCGCGAAATCAACGACTTCTTGGTGAACAAAATTTGCAAAGACCTCGAAATTCCCCGTCCCTAAACCCCCATTCCCGCCATGCCCAAATTCATCGAAATGCCCAAACTCAGTGACACCATGACCGAGGGAACCCTCGCTAAATGGACGGTCAAAGAAGGGGACAAGATCACCGTCGGCAAAGCCATCGCGGACATCGAGACCGACAAGGCCACCATGGAATACGCCAGCCCGTTTGAAGGCGTGCTTCACAAATTCATCGTCCAGGCCGGCCAAAAAGTGCCGTTGAGCGCCCCGCTGGCCGTCATGCTCGAAGACGACGAGGCCGCCCCCGCCAACCTCGACGAACTCATCGCCAAGGCCCAGGCCGCCGCCGCTCCCGCACCTGCCGCCGAGAAAAAACCCGCCGCCAGCGCCTCGAAAGCCGCCGCTGCCGGTCCTCGCCTCCCACAGGCCCCACAGCACAAATCCCGCGCCGCCGCCGGTGGTGCCGCTCTTCGCGTCAAAGCCTCTCCGCTGGCCAAAAAGATCGCCGCCGAGCGTGGTGTCGATTTGAATGCCCTCATCGGCACCGGCCCCGGCGGACGCATCGTGCGCGAAGACGTCGAAAACGCCCCCGTGGGCGGTTCCAGCGCCCGCGTGGCCGCCACGCCCGCTATCCGCCCGACTTTTGGCCCCGAAGACGAACGCGTGCCCACCAGCGGCATGCGCAACATCATCGCCGAGCGCCTCCTAGCCTCGAAGACGCAGATCCCGCACTTCTATCTCCAGATGGAAGTGGATGCTGGGCCGCTCATGGAATTCCGCGCCCACTTGAACGCCACCAATGAGAAGATCGGCGGCAACAAATACACCGTCAACGATTTCATCCTGAAGGCCGTCATCCGCGCCGCCCAGGCTCAGCCTGCCATCAACGCCGCCTGGGATGGTGATGCGATCGTGAAATTCAAATCCGTCGGCCTCAGCGTCGCCATCGCCGTCGAGGACGGTCTCGTCACGCCCGTCATCAAGCAGGCAGAAAAGAAAACGCTGCTCGAGATCAGCCAGGCCGTCAAAGACCTCGCCAGCAAGTCCAAGAACAAGAAGCTCAGCCCCGATGACTTCGCTGGCGGCACGATCACCGTCTCGAACCTCGGTGCGTATGGCATCGACCAGTTTGCTGCCATCATCAATCCACCCCAGGCCGCTATCATCGCCATCGGCAGCATCCGCGCCGCCGCCGTCGTCAATGACAAGGGCCAGATCGTCGTCGGCCAGCGCATGTGGGTGGGCCTCAGCGGTGATCATCGCGTCGTCGATGGTGCCGTCGCCGCCACCTTCCTGGCTGAAATGCGCAAGCTTCTGGAAAACCCGGCCCTGATGCTGGTGTAAGGCTCCCCGCTCACGCGGCGTTTGCCTTTTACCCCCATGTTCGTTCGTCTTTTCATTTTCTCCTTGCTCGGGAGCGGCTCTGCCGTCGCTGCGGAGACCGCCTTTCCGCCGGACCAGATCGAATTCTTCGAGAAAGAAGTGCGCCCCGTGCTCGCCGAGCGCTGCTACGAGTGCCACGGCGCTCACAAGCACCAAAACGGCCTCCGCCTCGATTCCCGCGAGGCCGTCGTGCGTGGCAGTGACTACGGCAAGGTCGTCGAGCCCGGCAATCCCAGCGCCAGCAAGCTCATCAAAGCCATCCATCATGCCCCCGGTGTGGAAGGCATGCCCAAAAAGGGTGATAAACTCCCCGCTGCGCAGATCGCCGCTCTCGAAAAGTGGGTGCAGCTCGGCCTTCCTTGGCCGGCGGAAGCTCTCGTGGTCTCTCACGGTGAAACGAAAGCCGATCCCATGCAGCACTGGGCCTTCCAGCCGGTGAAGGCGGATCGCAGCAAGACACTCGATCAGCTCGTCGAAGCCAAACTCAAAGCCGCCGGCTTTGATTTCGCCCCGAAGGCGGACAACCGCACCCTCACGCGTCGCCTTTATCTGACGCTCACCGGGCTGCCGCCCACAGCAGATCAGTCCGATCCGTCCAATCCGACCGATCTCATCCCCAAGCTCCTCGCCTCTCCCGCTTACGGCGAAAAATGGGCACGCATCTGGCTCGATGTCGTCCGCTACGCGGACACGAACGGCTACCAGGCCGGCGGCCGCTCGAATTTCTACCCTTACGCCTTCACCTACCGCGATTGGATCGTGAAAGCGCTGAATGACGACATGCCTTATGATCAGTTCGTGAGCTACCAGCTCGCGGCGGATCGCATGACCGCCGCCACGCCGGGCTCGCCGCACCTCGCCGCACTCGGCTTCTACAATGTGGGCGAGCGTTTCCTCAATGATCGCCTGCTCATTACCGATGACCGTATTGATGTCATCGGCCGTGGTCTCATCGGCCTCACCGTCGCCTGCGCCCGCTGTCACGATCATAAATTCGATCCCATCCCCAGCCGCGATTATTACGCCATCTACAGCATCCTCAACAGCAGCGACGAGCCGGACGAACCCGCCATGCCCGTGATCGGCAAGGCTACGAATGAAAAGGACGCGCAGGACTACACGGCCAAGGTCGCCGAGATCGACAAGAAGACGCTCGACTTCAAGCGCACCGTTTATGACGAATTCCGCAAGCCCGAGCGCCTCACCGAATACCTCGTCTTTGCCCAGGAAGCGCAAACCATCGCTGATGACGCCGCCTTCCGTGGCCGGGCGGGCCAGCTCAAGCTCCGCGACCGCGTGGCCGATAAATGGCGTGATTTCCTAAAGCGCTATGCCCTCGCGGCGAAGCCCCACGCCACCATGATCGCCTGGAAGCGCTTTGCCGAGCTCCCCACTAGCGAATTCGCCGCCAAAGCGCCGGCCATCGCTCAGGAACTCGCGAAGACCGAAAGCGGCTGCGCCCCCGAGATCGCCGCCAGATTTGCCAAAGCCCCGCCGAAGTCCATGAAGGACGTGGCCAGCGCCTATGCGCAGATCATTCTCGACAGCAAAGTAGAGCCCCTGCGCCAACTCATGCAGGATAAGCTCTCGCCCATGTCCGTGCCTGTCGAAGGCGCGGACATCTTCTTCACCCGCAAAGACCGCGAAACCGTCGTGCGCCTCGAAAACGAACGCTCCAAGCTCGATAGCACGCATCCCGGTGCTCCGCCGCGTGCCATGGTGCTCCTCGATAAGCCAAAGCCGAATGACGTGCGTGTTTACATCCGTGGCAATCCTGCCCGCCAGGGCGATGTAGCCCCTCGCGGCTGGCTCACGATGTTTGGCGGGAAGAAATTCGCCGATGGCAGCGGCCGTCTCGAACTCGCCCAGCACATCGCCAGCAAAGACAACCCACTCACCGCCCGCGTCATCGCCAACCGCTTGTGGATGCAGCACTTCGGCAAGCCGCTCGTCTCGCAACCCAGCGATTTCGGCGTGCAGACCCCCAAACCCGTCCAGGCCGATGTGCTCGACTTTTTGGCCGATTACCTCATGCAAAACGGCTGGAGCCTCAAAAAGCTCCACACGCTCATTTTGACCAGCCGCACCTGGCAGCAGAGCAGCCACGTCACACCCGAAAAACTCGTCCAAGATGCCGACAACGAGCTTTTGAGCCGCTTCAACCGCCAGCGCCTGGAATACGAAACCATGCGCGATGCCATCCTCGCCGCCACCGGCGAACTTGATGCCTCCAAAAACGGCGGTCGTGCCATCGAACTCAACGCGAAGGACGCCGACACCCGCCGCACGCTCTATTTGAAGGTTGATCGCTACGATCAGGCCACCGTGCCCGCCATGTTCGACTTTGCGAACCCGGACAGCCACAGCCCGCAGCGCTTCAACACCACCGTGCCGCAGCAGGCGCTCTTCTTGATGAACAGCCCCTTCATGCGTGCCCGCGCCGATGTTTTTGCCACCGCGGAGGTCGAATCGCTCTACCGCCGCATCCTTTCCCGTCAGCCCACATCACAGGAGAAAGCCATCGCGGAGCGCTTCCTGGCCGATGCGGCGGCTTTGAATGGCGAAAAACCCTTCCGCTGGAGCTATGGCAGCATGGTTTTGGCACCCGGTGCCGATGGCAAACCTGCCTTCACCGACTTCCAGCCCTTTGCCCACCTCACCGAGCGTGGCGGCGGCGGTCAGAAGCTCTGGAGCCCCGGCGAAAAAATCCCCAGCGCCGATCCCAAGTGGGGGCACGCCTTCTGGGCCAACTACGGCGGCCATGCCGCACCCCAGAATCTCGCCGTCACCGCCCGCTGGCACGTTCCAGCCGATCTGAAGATCCACATTGAAGCCACCCTCAGCCGCAGCAGTGATCGTGGAGATGGCGTTCGCGGCTGGATTCACAACAGCCGCACCGGCATTGTCTCAGAATACCTCTGCACGCCGCAGAACAAAAAAGTCCCCACCGCCCTCACCACCGAGGTGAAAAAGGGCGATATCCTGAGCTTCCTCATCCACAACGAGAAGAGCACCGATAGCGACAGCTTCGACTGGCAGCCCATCATCACCCGCGCCGAAACCGGCGAACTGCTCACCCACGCCAAAAACGACTTCTGCAACGCCAACCGCTGGCCCTTCGGCCGCGCCCAGCCCCAGCAGCCCCTCAGCCAGTTCGCGCAAATCCTCCTCATGAGCAACGAGTTCATGTTCATGGATTGACGCCTCCGCCCACCCCGGCCAAGCCCGGCGTTTCCTTTGCCAAAATTGCGCTCGGGCATTCTGGCACGGCCTGTGCTAAGTGAAGGATATGTCCTCGTTATTCGACGACTACCAACCAGGTAGCTTTTTTGATGAAATGTTCGCTTCGCCCGCGCATGCCCGCGAGCATTACTCGGGCATCACCGGCAGTATCGGCACCCTCACACCTGGAGAATATGCCGCTCGCCAGCGAACGGCCGACGCGGTGTTTTTGCGCCAGGGGGTGACTTTTACCGTCTATGGCGATCAGCAGGGCACGGAGCGCATTTTCCCCTTCGATCTGATGCCCCGCATCATCCCGCAGAAGGAATGGGAACGCGTCGAGGCCGGCCTCATCCAGCGCATCACCGCGCTAAATCTCTTCCTGAACGACGTCTATCACAGCCAGCACATACTGGCCGATAAAACCGTGCCCGAGGAGCTCGTCCTCTCCGCCAGCCACTACCGGCCGGAGTTCAAAGGCGTGAAAGTGCCCCACGGCATCTACATCCACATCTGCGGCACGGATCTCGTCCGCGATGACAAGGGCGAGTACTTCGTGCTCGAAGACAACGGCCGCTGCCCCTCCGGTGCCAGTTACATGCTCGAAAATCGCAACGCCATGAAGCGCACCTTTCCCGGCCTGCTGCAAAGCCTGCCCGTGCGCCCCGTGGATGCCTACGGCTCAATGCTCCGCGAGACGCTCGCCCACCTCGCCCCTCCCGGCGTGATCGATCCAAACATCGTCGTGCTCACCCCCGGCGTGTACAACAGCGCCTACTTCGAGCATTGCTACCTCGCCAAGCAGATGGGCGTGCCCATTGTGGAAGGTCGTGATCTCATGATGAAGAACGGCCGCGTCTTCATGCGCACCACCACCGGCCTCCAGCAGGTGCATGTGATCTACCGCCGCATTGACGACGACTTCCTCGACCCGCTCGTCTTCCGCAAAGATTCCCTCCTCGGCGTTCCCGGCCTCGTGAATGCCTACCAGCAGGGCCACGTCGCCCTCGCCAACAGCATCGGCACCGGCGTGGCGGACGACAAGGCGGTGTACGCCCTTGTGCCGAAAATGATCAAATACTACCTCGATCAGGACCCCATCCTGCCAAACGTCACCACCTACCTCGGTGTGGACCCGAAGGAGTGCGATTACATCCTCAACAACCTCCCGAACCTCGTCGTCAAAGCCGTGAACGAATCCGGCGGCTACGGCATGCTCATGGGACCGCATTCCACGAAGGAAGAGCAGGCGGAGTTCGCCAAGCGCATCGCCGCCAATCCGCGCAATTACATCGCCCAGCCGGTGCTCCAGCTCAGCCGCCATCCCGTTTTCCAGGGCGATCACTTCGAAGGCCGCCACATCGACCTCCGCCCCTACGTCCTCTATGGCGACCGCGTCCGCGTCGTCCCCGGCGGCCTCACCCGCGTAGCCTTGAAGAAAGGCTCCCTCGTCGTGAACTCCTCCCAAGGCGGCGGCAGCAAGGACACCTGGGTGCTTTGGGATGATCACGAATGATTTCCTGAGCCACTGCCTCCACCACCCCAACCCTCCATTTCTCCTTTTTCACCATGCTAAGCCGCGTCGCAGACAGCATCTACTGGATGGCCCGCTACATGGAGCGAGCCGAAAACCTCGCCCGCCTGCTGCTTTCCACGCAGGACCTCCTCCTCGATGCCGGAGCCGAGGCCGCTGATGAATCCCAGTTCTGGGGGCCGCTCCTCATGGCCACCGGCGACGAAGAAAAATACTACGCCGCCCATCCGCTGATCGAAGGCGATACGGTGGCCAATTTCCTCGCCCTCAGCACGAAGAACGGGAATTCCATCCTCAACTGCGTCCGCGCCGCCCGCGAAAACGCCCGCACCATCCGCGATCAGATCAGCGATGAGATTTGGGAGTGCATCAACAGCCTCCGCCTCTTCCTCGAATCCCCGGATGCCGCCGAGATGCATAAAATGCAGACCGCCGCCTTCTACGAAAAGGTGCTCGTCACCTCGTATCAGTTCCAGGGCATCGCCGCCTGCACCACCCCGCGTGATGAGAGCTGGCACTTCCTCCGCCTCGGCATGTGCCTCGAGCGGGCGGATAAAACCAGTCGCCTCATCGATACCTGCAGCGCCATCTCACTCGACATGCCGCCCAGCCCGCTTTCCCGCCCGCTGCGCTGGTCCGCCCTGCTGCGCTCCTGCTCCGCCTGGCATGCCTTCCAGGCCTACAGCAGCAACAAACTCGACCCCGTCAAAATCATCGAGTATCTCATGCTCGATCCCACCTTCCCGCGCAGCGTCGCTTGGTGCGTCGAGCAGCTCCACGACACCCTCATCGAGCTCAGCGGCAATGGCCGCCTCGACGAGATGAAATCTCCCGTCCGCACCTCCGGCCGCCTGCGGGCCGATATCGCTTACATCACGATGAACGAGGTCCTCAAAGAAGGCCTCCACGAATACATCGACCGCCTCCAGGAAAAGCTCAACGACATCGGCCAGACCATCTTTGAGACCTTCGTCCTCTACTCCGAAGCCCTCACCACCGAGAACGAAATCCCGACCTCCGCAGCCGTGATCGTGCCGGGCGCCTTTCATGCTCTCGACGGGCAGGCCGTGCAGCAGCAATAATGACGAATGAGTAAATCCGAATGACGAAATAAGCTCGAAGTCCGAATGACAGATTCGCGAGCAGCGCTTTGAAATTCGTCATTCTTTCTTCGTCATTCACCCTCATGCGCCTTCGCATCTTCCACCGCACCCGCTACCACTACCGCGCCCCCGTTCGTGATAGCCACAACGAGGTGCGACTGCGGCCCGCCACGGACGACAGTGCCCGCTGTGAGTTCTTCCTGCTCAACGTCAACCCGCCCGTGCGCCTCAAGCACTTCCGCGACGAGTGGATGAACTACGTCCACTGGTTCGACATCGCCGAACCGCACAACGGCCTCAGCATCGAGGTGCAGATGACCGTGCAGACTAGCAGCCAATACGGCTCGGGTAAGCCCCTCGGCATCGCTTTCGAGTCCCTCAAAGACCTCCAGGACGATCTCCTCGCGCCGCTTCTGCAAAGCAGCACCTATGTGGACATCAATCGCGAGATCTGGAAAGAGGCGATCGATGTCAAAGCCGCCTCCGACGATGTTTTCGCCACCGCCGAGGCCCTCATGACCCACGTTCACACCCTCTGGGCCTACCTCCCCGGCACCACCCATGCCTCCACACACATGCGCGAGGTCATGGCGAATCGTCAGGGCGTCTGCCAGGACTTCGCCCACGTGATGATCGGCATGTGCCGCGGCCTAGGCATCCCGGCGCGTTATGTGAGCGGCTATCTCTACAACGGCCCCGGTGCCCACCTCCGCGGTGCCCAGGCCTCGCATGCGTGGTGTGAGGTCTTCGTGCCCGGCAAAGGCTGGTTCGGCCTCGACCCCACCAACAACACTCTCGCCGACGAGCGCCACATCAAAATCGCCACCGGCCGCGACTACGCCGACGCCGCCCCCCTCACCGGCCAATTCGACGGCCCCATGGACGCCACCACCGCCATGCAAATCGAGGTCGAGGTGAGCGCGGCGTGAGCGACGAAGTCTTCTGAAATGCCGCGTGCCGCAATGGCGTTGCCTCCGCACGCCATGCCCACCCGCCGCCACTTTCTCCAAACCGCTGCACTGGGTGCTATCACAGCGCCGAACATCCTCCGTGCGCAGGACTCGAAACAAAAAATCCGCGTCGCCTGCGTCGGCATCGGCAACATGGGCCATGGCGCGGTCAAGGGCTCGCTCAAAGAGGAGATCGTCGCGTTTTGCGATGTCGATTGGCGCGACACAGACAAGCGCAGTGCCGGTGCCATCGCCAAGGAGCATCCGAACGTGCCGCAGTTCACCGACTTCCGCGAGATGCTCGACAAGAAGGGCTCCGAGATCGACGCCGTGCTCATCTCCACGCCGGATCACACGCACTTCGCCGCTGCCATGGCCGCGATGCAGGCGAAGAAGCACGTCTTTGTGCAGAAGCCGCTCGCGCACAACATCTGGCAGGTGCGCACGCTGCACAAAGCCGCGCAGAAATACGGCGTGCAGACCGTCATGGGCAATCAGGGCCACTGCTGGGAAGGCATCCGCCTCGTGCGCGAGTGGTTCGAGGCCGGTGTGCTCGGCGAGGTCAAGGAAGTGCATTGCTGGACCGACCGCCCGTTTGGACACGCCGGATTCCTCGATCCGCAGCCCGTGGTCGCACCCGCATCCGAACCGCTGCCCGAAGGGGTGAACTGGGATCTCTGGCAGGGGCCGGTGGCCACGCGTGACTACTCGTCGCAGTATCTGCCGCAGCGCTGGCGCGGCTGGTGGGACTACGGTTGCGGCGGACTCGGCGATATCGGCTGCCATTGCCTCGACGCGCCGTTTTGGGCCTTGCAGCTCGGCATGCCGGAGAAGGTCGAAGTCGTCAAACAAGAGCCAGGCACGCTGAAAACCTACACCGCGCCGCGTTCGCACATCATCTTCCATTTCGCCGCACGCGGCGCTTTGCCACCGGTGGAGATTCACTGGTATGAAGGCGGTTGGCAGCCCGAACGCCTCGCTGGCATGGACAAGCCGATGCCGACCAACGGCATGATCATGAAGGGCAGCAAAGAAACGCTCTTCTCCGACGGCATGCGCGTGCAAAGCCCGCAACTCTGGCCCCGCGAGCGCATGACGCCGCTCATCGACATCCTGCGCCGCAAGCCGCTGCCACGCTCCAAAACCGCCGACCCCATCGGCGAGCTCTTTGAGGCCATTCGCGGCGAAATCCCACACGCCGGCTCCCATTTCGACTACGCCTGCCCTTTGACCGAACTCGTCAACGTCGGCGTCCTCGCCATCCGCAGCGGCAAAACCATCGAATGGGACGCCGCAGCAATGAAAGTCAAAAACGCCCCCGAATTCGACACCTGGATCAAAGAACCCATCCGCGACGGCTGGAGCTACGGCGAGGATCTTTGGAAAGCATGAGGACGCTCATCCTTTCCTCATTCCTCATGCTGGTTTCGTCATTATCGGCGAAGCCGAATGTGCTCTTCATCGCCATCGACGATCTCGCGAACGACTGCACGCACACGCCGCACATCGACCGACTCGCAGCCAGCGGCGTGCGCTTTGAACGCGCTTACAATCAAATCCCGCTCTGCAATCCCAGCCGCGCCTCCGTGCTCACCGGTCGTCGGCCCGATGCCACGCAGGTCTATGACCTCGATCGCCATTTCCGCGAGGCTTTGCCCGACGTGATCACACTGCCGCAGCTCTTCCGTCAAAACGGCTGGTTCACCGCCCGCGTCGGCAAAATCTACCACTACGACGTGCCAAACGGCATCGGCACCGATGGACTCGACGACAAACCCTCGTGGCAACTCGTCGTGAACCCCAAAGGCCGCGATGTCACCGATGAAAAGCTCATCACCAACCCCACACCACAAAAACCCGTCAGCGCCGCGCTGAGCTGGCTCGCCGCTGACGGCACCGACGAGGAGCAAACGGACGGCATGATCGCCACCGAGGCCATCGCGTTGCTCGAAAAGCATCGCGACGAGTCCTTCTTCCTCGGCGTCGGATTCTTCCGACCACACACGCCCTTCGTCGCACCGAAAAAATACTTCGACCTGCATCCGCTCGACTCCATCCGCCTTCCCGAAGCCCCCGCCGACGACCGCAGCGACATCCCCGTCGCCGCTTTCGCCCACAACAACCCCTCACCAAACTACGGCCTCGACGAACTCACCCGCCGCAAAGCCCTCCAGGCCTACCGCGCCAGCGTTTCCTTCGTCGATGCCCAAATCGGCCGCGTGCTCGATGCGCTCGATCGACTCAAACTCACCGACAACACCATCGTCGTCCTCTGGAGCGACCACGGCTACCACCTCGGCGAGCATCTCGGCATCTGGCA
>JBEIGR010000093.1:0-12914 GCA_040381795.1 Verrucomicrobiaceae bacterium
CAAGGAAGCCGAGGCCTACCAGGTCGAGTGGGGCCAGCCCATCATGGCCGCCGAAATCGACAAGCGTCTCGCCACGGGCGAGTTCGACGCCGTCACCTTCATCCACAACGAAACCTCCACCGGCGTGCTCAGCCCCATCGCCGAGATCGCTGCGCTGAAGAAGAAGTATCCCGATGTCATGTTCATCACGGATTCCGTCTCCGGCTTCACCACCGTGCCGGTGAATTTTGACGAACTGGGCCTTGATGTGCTGCTCACCGGTTCGCAGAAGGCTTTCGCACTGCCTCCGGGCTTGGCGCTCTTCACTGCCAGCGAGGCCGCCATGGCCCGCGCCGCCACGATCCATGATCGCGGCTACTACTTCGACTTCATCGAGTTCAAGGCGAACGGCGAGAAGAGCATGACGCCCTCCACGCCGTGCATCAGCCTCATCTACGGCCTGCGCCATCAGTTGAAGAAGATCTTCGCCGAGGGCCTCGATGCCCGTTACGCACGCCACGCCAAGCTCAACGGCATGGTGCACGAATGGGTGAAGAAGAACGGCTTCGAGTTCTTCGCGCCAGAAGGCTACCGCTCCAAATCGCTGACCTGCGTTGCCAACAACAAAAACATCGACGTCGCTGCCTTCATCGGCCTGCTGAAGAGCAATCACAGCATGATCATCGACGGCGGCTACGGCAAGCTGAAGGGCAAAACCTTCCGCATAAGCAACATGGGCGATGAATCTGAAACGAGCATGACCACCGTCATCAACGCGCTCGAAGACTCACTCTCGAAGCTGTAATCTGCTCACCATGACGCTCATCTCTGGAACTCAGGTCGCCGAGAAAGTCCTCGCCGAATGCCAGCGTGACATCACCGAGCTGAAAGCTCGCGGAGTCACTCCCGGGCTTGCCGTGGTGCTCGTCGGGGATGATCCGGCCTCGCGGGCCTATGTGCGCTCGAAGGATAAAAAGTGCCGTGACCTTGGTCTGCACTCCGTGAAGCTCGAATTGCCTGCCACGACCACTCAGGCCGAGCTTTTGGAGGTTGTCGCCAAATTGAATGCGGATCCGGCCATCCACGGTATTTTGGTCCAAAGCCCGCCACCGAAGCACATTGATGAGGCCGCCATCGTGCGGGCCATTGATCCAGCAAAGGACGTGGACGGTTTTCACCCGGTCAACGTCGCCAAACTGGCTCTCGAAGACCCCACGGGCTTCGTGCCTTGCACGCCACTCGGCTGCCAGCGTCTCCTCGTCGAAGCCGGCATCGAAACGAAAGGCGCTCACGCCGTGGTCATCGGTCGCAGCATGATCGTCGGCAAGCCGATGGCCATGCTGTTGATGGCGAAAGGCCCCGGCGGCGATGCCACCGTCACCGTCGCCCATTCTCGCACCCGCGATCTCGGGGCGATCACTCGCCAGGCGGACATCATCATCGCCGCCATCGGCCGTCCTTACTTCCTGAAGGCTGAGCACGTCAAAGAAGGCGCTGTTGTCATCGATGTGGGCATCAACCGTGTCGAAGCGCCAGAAACTGAGAAAGGCTACAAACTCGTCGGTGACGTCGCCTTCGATGAAGTGGCTCCGAAATGCCGTGCCATCACGCCGGTGCCCGGTGGCGTGGGCCCCATGACCATCGCCATGCTCATGGCGAACACCGTCAAAGCCTGCAAACAGAGCCTGCCATAAGCAGCACCCGTTTTCCTACCTGTTCGATGACCACGAAACTCGATCCCAAGTTCACCAACCTCCTCAACGACACCGCCGCCAAGCTCCAATCGCTCGACGTGGCAGGTCGTGTGCTCGAAGCCGCCACCCCTGCCCTTCTCGCCAGTGCCAACGAGATTGCTCGGCAGTTGACTGAGTTTATCAGCGCCCTCGCGGTGGCTCAGGAAGAAAAGTTCAGCGCTGATTTTGCCGAAAAAGAAGCCGCCATCCTCGCCCGAGACCTAGCTGCGGCTGAAAAGGCTGCCGAGAAGGCCCGTGTGCTGGCCGAGCGTGAAGCTGCCAAGCTCGCCGCTGCCGAAGCGAAGATCAAAGCCATGGAAGAGAAGGAGGCTGCACGTCTCGCGAAAGAGCAGGCCGCTGCGGAAAAGGCCGCTGAACGTGCTCGCCTCGAAGCAGAACGTGAGGCGGAACGCAAGGCCGCGGCCGAAGCGAAGTTCAAAGCCATGGAAGAGAGAGAAGCCGCCATCCTCGCCCGAGATCAGGCAGCTGCGGAAAAGGCGGCTGAGAAGGCCCGTTTGCAGGCCGAACGTGAGGCCGCCAAGCTCGCTGCTGCCGAAGCGAAGATCAAAGCCATGCAAGAGAAGGAAGCCGCCCGCCTCGCCAAGGAGCAAGCGGCCGCAGAAAAGGCCGCTGAACGTGCTCGCCTCGAAGCCGAGCGTGACGCGGAGCGCAAAGCCGCTGCCGAGGCAAAGGAACGCGAACGCCTCGAACGCGAGACCGCCCGTGAAGCCGAACGCGAGGCCGCCCGCAAAGAACTCGAAGCCATGAAAGCCGCCGCAGCGGCACTCAAAGCCAAGCAAGAGACCGATAATGCCGCCAATCGTCAGGCCGAAGAAGAAGGCCGTGCCCGCCGTGAGGCCGCACTGGCCAAAGCCCGCGCCGAGCAGGAAGCCAAAATGCGGGCACGGCAGGCAGCCTCTCTCGCCATCCTAGCCGCCGAAAAAGCAGCGCTCAAAGCCGCGAAGGCTTGATCGAACCTCTCAGCTTCTACTCCATCCCTAGCGCACGCTTCCTCTCCACATTCGAGAGGTTCTTCATGCCCTCCACGGCCTTGTAAAAGGCCTCGTGATCACCACCGCATTGTTTGAGCAGTCGCTCAAAGCCGGGGACAAGCGTGTGGTAAGTGGCGAGAGTATTCAGACGGGCATTGTTCCAGACGAGTTTAAGCTCTTTCCCCGTCTTCACATCTGCCGCTTTGTCCTTCATGCCCATGGAAGCCAGTTGGGATTGCAGTCGGGTCAAAAGCCCATTCTTGGCCTCCATCGTGGGATTCGGGCGGGCGTAAAGCTGACGGAGTTCCTCGCGTGTTTCGAGCGCGAGACGGATCATGGTGTTTTCAAGCCGTAGCTTTTTTTCATAGTCACGGAGTTCGGCGTGCCGTCCCTTCGACTTCAGCCAGTGGCGCACCGCTGCCTCCGCATTGGCCGTGGCAAAGGCCTCGTTGAAGTCCGTGTCACCCGGCACAAACACACGAGCGTGCGTCAGCTCGTGGAAGATGAGTTCGGCGAATTCCGCGTCACTGCGATGCAGGCCGGTATTGAGGATGGGATCTTTGAAGAAGCCGAGCGTCGAGTAGGCCTCCACACCGGCCGCGAAGACATCATAGCCCGCTCCTTTTAACTTCGTGGCCTCCTGCCGAGCATCTTCCTGTGAGAAGAAGCCGCGATAGGCCAGCTTACCCACCAATGGATACCACCACTGCTTCGGCTCCGTTTGGAAGGTCTCCGCCGCATACACCACCCAGACGACGAAGGGCCGTTTCAGGTCCGTGTAGGTGCCAAAGCTCTCGGCGGGTAGTTTGAGGTGCGTTTTGGCATACTCGCGCAGCTCCAGCGCCAGCCGCAGCTTCTTTTTCACGAGGTCTGTCTCGGCTGGATCGGCCAGCACCTCCTTCACCGGCCGCTGTCCGCCCCAAATCTCCGCCTGGCCTCGCATGGCCTGCGAATAGAATTTCACCGTGCTGCACGACGAGACCAGCAGGCTAACAAAGAGGGCAAAAATGAAGCGATTCACAGTGTGGAGCATGAACCGTGCTTCCCCTTGGCTCAAACTGGAAACTATACCAGCGTCTTCAAATACTCCCGCAGCGCCGGGGCGATGTCCTCACGCTGAAGGGCGAAGTGGAGGTTGGCTTTGAGGAAATCGAGCTTGTTGCCGATGTCGTGGCGCTGGCCCTCATAAACGAGGCCGTGGAGGGTCTCCTCGCGCATCAGCGAGGCCATGGCATCAGTCAGCTGCAACTCACCACCTTTGCCGGGAGGCGTGTTTTGCAGATGATGGAAGATGCGCGGGCTCAGAACATAGCGGGCGCTGACGGCGAGGTTTGATGGGGCGTCTTCGACCTTGGGTTTTTCGACGAAGACATCGGCTTTGATCAATCCGGGAGCCACTTCAGGGCCGCCGAGGATGCCGTAACGACTGACTTTGTCCGGCGAGACGCGTTGCAAGGCAACCGCACTGCCTCCACGAGCCTCGACGACGTCGGCGAGTTGTCGCGTGACCGCTTTATCGGTGTGACTGGCCACGACAGTATCACCCAAAAGCACGGCGAAAGGTTCATCGCCGACGTGGTCGCGAGCATACAGGATGGCATCACCCAGGCCGCCCATCTTGGGCTGCCAGACGTAGTGAATGCGGGCGAGGTTCTGGAGCTGGCGCAGGTCTTCGAGATCACTCGTGCGACCTTTCGCGGTCAGTTCGCTCTCCAGCTCAAACGCGGGATGGAAATGCTCCTCGATGGCTCGCTTGGATCGCGAGATAACGATGAGCACATCGGTGATGCCGGAGGCCGCCGCTTCTTCGACGACGTATTGGATCACTGGCTTGTCCACCAGCGGCAGCATCTCCTTCGGCACCGCTTTGGCGATGGGCAGGAAGCGTGTGCCATAGCCAGCGGCAGGAATGACGGCTTTGCGAACCTTGGAACTCATGACAGCGAATAGTTTAGGCGTCGTCGCGAGTCAGAGCACCATCCACGAGGCGCATGGCTTGGCGGGCGTTTTTGCCTTGGAGAGGCTCCGGCAGCGCGGCATCGGGGAAGCCTTGGTAGCAGACGGGGCGCACCCAGCGGTAGATGCTGGCGGTGCCGATGCTGGTGAAGTGGCTGTGGCTGGCGGCGGGATAGGGGCCGCCATGGTGCATGGAGGGGCAGACCTCGATGCCGGTGGCGAAGGCATTGAAGATGAGACGGCCCACCTTCTTTTCGAGTGCGCGGAGGAGCGGGGCGTAGTCGATGAGGTCCTGCTCAGTGCCGTGAATCATCGCGGTGAGCTGGCCTTCGAGGCTATTCGCAAAACGGAGCATGTCATCGAGCGTGGGGCACTCGGTGATGATGGAGCAGGGGCCAAAAACCTCGCGGCGCAGCTCTTCATTGGCCTCCAGCACATCGAGTGTGGTGGTGAAAATGCGGCATGCAGCCTGTGTAGCCTCGTCTTTGGCTTCCGCCTCGGATTGCCCGGCTAGCTCCAGACCATCAATGGTGCGCCAAACAGCCGTTCCGGCATCGTAGGCCTCGCAAATGCCGCGATGCAGCATGCTCTGCGGGGCCACCTTGGTGGCGTGCGCGGCAGCACTGCTCACAAACTGCTTCAATTCCGTGCCTTTGAGGCCGAGCACGATGGCTGGGTTCGTGCAGAATTGGCCCACACCCATCGTGACGGAGCCGATGTAACCTTCCGCGATCTTGGATGCACGCTCCTTCAAAGCGCCGGGCAGCACAAACACCGGATTGATCGAGCCCATCTCGGCATACACCGGGATCGGGTGATCACGCTCAGCGGCTGCATCCATCAAAGCTCGGCCACCACGCAGCGAGCCGGTGAAGCCCACCGCCTGCGCGATCGGATGTTTGACTAACGCCATGCCGATCTCCGTACCTTTACCATGCAGCAGCGAGAAGC
Organism: Verrucomicrobiaceae bacterium; assembly: GCA_040381795.1. GTDB lineage: Bacteria > Verrucomicrobiota > Verrucomicrobiia > Verrucomicrobiales > Verrucomicrobiaceae > Prosthecobacter. Next base: position 5,612 of record JBEIGR010000093.1, read on the forward strand.
TTCCCGCTGGCAGGCCGACCTTTTGCAAGGCCTTCACCACCGCACGGCCGAGCATCTCACAGGTGCCCGGATGCGCCGGATGGCCTTTCACCACGACCGGGCAACCAGCAGCCAAGGCACAAACCGTATCCGTGCCCACCACACCGATGGCGAAGGGGAAATTCGAGGCACCAAAGACCACCACCGGGCCGATGGGCATCATCACGCGGCGCACATCCGGCTTCGGCAGCGGCTGGCGGTCCGGAATGGCGTGATCGATGCGGGCATCGGCCCACGATCCATCGCGGATCAAAGCGGCGAAGAGCTTGCACTGGCCGACAGCGCGACCGCGTTCACCGGTGACACGAGCCATCGGCAGGCCTGTCTCCGCATGTGCACGCTCCAGCAATGGATCACCCAGTGCCATGATTTCATCGGCGATGGCATCCAGCAAAGCCGCCCGCGTCTCTGGCGTGGCGAGGCGCAGCGCATCAAAAGCACCCTCTGCCGCTGCCAAAGCCTCATCAGCTTCATCCGAGGTCGCATCCGCATACGCAGGCTCCAGTTTCGCGGAGGTGGCGGGATTCACGCCGTGATAAAAGTGACCGTGCGGCGCGGATTCGCGGCCTGCGATGAGATGGGAGCCTGTGAGAGTCATGGTGGTGGAAAAAGGAAGTGCAGCCTCTAGCACGGAGACGAGCCTGGGCAAGGAGTCCTGCCAACTCGCCGACCTTTGCAGGCCACGCGGAAGGCTTCTTGACCTCCCGTGGACTCCCTGCCTATTCCGGCATGATTTTGCGCTTTCTCCTCCTCGCCCTGCTCACGACCTCACTTCACGCCCAGACGGATGCCAAGGCCCAGCTCGCCGAGGCACAAAAGATGCTCAAGGAGACCACGCCGGGCATTTTTGATCTCAACGGCATCCAAATCACCGCTGCCACGCGGGAGGTGCGCATCCCCTGCTCTGTCCTGCATCAAAAACTACCCATCGAATACGCTCTCTGCCACGAGGCAGGCGAAAAAGTGCATGAGACCATCTTGCAGACGTCCGTGCGGCCCATCCAGGTGCAGCTCGCCCTGCTCCTCGCCAATTATCAACCGAGCACCAAGGGCATCCTCGACAAGCTCGATCCCAAAGTGGAACGCCCTTATTCAGACAAAGACACCGCGCCGCCCACACCCGGTGCCAACCGACTGGCCATCCACTGCGAGTGGAAAGTAGCTGATCAGCTCAAAAAGGTGCCGCTCTCTGATTTCATCCAGGATAGCGACACACGGAAGACGCCGCCCGACCTCGGCACCTGGATCTTCAATGGCAGCCTCATCGACAAAGACGGCTTCAACGCGGAAATCACCGGCTCCATCATCTCCACCTATGTGGACCGCCTGGCGGTCATCAATTCCTCCGCCAAGGGCAACCACCGCGATGACCTGTGGATCAGCATGCCGGCCAATATTCCCGCCGAAGAGACCGCCGTGACGCTCATCATCACGCCCGCGAAGGAATGAGAGCGCGATAAAGCGATCACGGAGTGGCTGGTTTTTGAACCCTTCCCACGCCTCAGGCGTCGGAATCATCAACAAGCCGTGCAGGCCATGAAAACTCCGTCTTTGGTCATTGTCTCCGCCGTTCGCACGCCTTTCTCCCGCGCTGGAACGGATCTCGCCCACCTCGATGCGGTGGAACTCGGCCGCCACGCCGTCAGTTCGCTGCTCACTCGCACTGGCATCGACCCGATGCTCGTGGATGAAACCATCCTCGGCTGCGTGGGCCAGCCGCCGGATGCGATGAACATCGCCCGCGTCGTCGCCCTCCGTGCCGGCCTTCCCGAATCCAAACCAGCGATGACCGTGCATCGCAACTGCGCCTCCGGCTTGGAGGCGCTCACCCTCGCCCACGCCAAAATGTGTGCCGGACAAGGTGAAGTCTTCATCGTCGGCGGAACCGAAAGCATGAGCCAGATGCCGTTCTACTTCTCGAAGCCTGCGGTGGCCAAGTTTGCCGCGATGAGTCGCGCTCGTGACCTGAAAGGCCGTGCCTTGGCCGCGATGCATTTCCGCCCAGCCGACTTCGCCCCGGTCATCGGGCTGAAACTCGGGCTCACCGATCCAGTTTGTGCGCTGAACATGGGCCAGACCGCCGAGGTGATCGCCCGAGAGTTTGGCATCACCCGCGACATGCAGGATGCCTTTGCCATGCGCAGCCATCTCCGAGCCACGCAAGCCACTCATCTGCTCAACCAGCAAATCGCTCCCATTTTCACCAAAACGACCGTTTCGACTGACAACGGCATCCGCGCCGATTCCAGCCTAGACAAACTGGCGAAGCTCAAACCGCTCTTCGATAGTCTCAGCGGCACCGTCACCGCCGGAAACGCCTCGCAGGTCACGGATGGAGCCGTCGCTTTGCTCGTCGCCAGCGAGGAAGCCGCCGCCGCGCATGGCTGGAAGCCACTCGGAAGGCTCGTCAGCTATGCGGCCACCGGTTGTGATCCCATGCGCATGGGTCTCGGACCCGTGCGGGCCATCGATGCCGCCTTGAATCGTGCGGGATGGAGATTGGCCGATGCCGATGTCATCGAGATCAATGAAGCCTTCGCTGCGCAGGTGCTCGCCGTGATGAAATGCCTCGCCGATCCCGCCAGCGCCCGCCGCGCCGGTTTAGAGGCGGCTCTTGGCGAGATCGATCCCGCCAAAGTGAATGCCTGCGGCGGAGCCATTGCCCTCGGTCATCCCGTCGGAGCCAGCGGAGCACGCCTCGTGCAGACCGCCCTCCACCAACTGCATGCCACCGATGCCCGCAAAGCCATCATCAGCCTCTGCGTCGGCGGCGGCCAAGGTATGGCGGCTTGTTTGGAGGCATTTTGAGACTGTTTCGTGCTCAGGCTGAGGTTCGCAGTTGAGCGAGCGGTATCTTCAGGTAAATGCCGCGCATGGTTCTTCCCATTGTTCGCCATCCCGAGCCCATTCTTCGTGCTAAATGCCGCCCCGTGACGCAGGTCACACCCGAGATCCGTCAACTCGCGGCGGATATGCTCGAAACCATGCGTGAAGCCAATGGCATCGGCCTAGCCGCGCCGCAGGTAGCGCAGGATGTGCAGCTCGCCGTCATTGATTGTGCGCATAACCCCGACTCCATCTCCTATTTCAAGGTCAACGGACAGCCAGCCGAGATGGTGAAGCACATGCCCGTCGTCTTTTTCAATCCCCAGCTCCAGCTCGGCAACGCCAAAGAAACCGGCGAAGAAGGCTGCCTGAGCTTCCCCGGCCTCCGCGGTGACATCCGCCGCTCCGAAGCCATCACCGTCACCTTCATGAATCTCAAGGGCGAAACCGAGACGTGGGAGACCGATGGCCTCCTCGCCCGCGCCTTCCAACACGAGATCGATCACCTCAACGGCGTGCTGTTCATCGACCGCATGTCCGCCGCCGCCAAGGTAGGCCTGAAGCGCAAGCTGGCCCGCCTCATGGCCGAGTGGGAAGAGGAAGATTAACTCGCGTCTCCGCTGTAGTGGAAAACGTCAGTTTTCCCCTCCACCACTGCGGCAGGCTGACGCCAGCTGCTACGGATGGCACATGAAGCGATTCTCGTCCCCGTAGAGGAAAACGTCCGTTTTCACCCCCCCACCCGGCAAGCTCACTTCTTCCCGGGAATCTCCGGCTTCGGCCAGGCTTCCCCGCCCTGCTCGATCCAGGCTTTTTCGATCTGAGCCGGGATGAAGTTCCCGGCGTAGCGGGCGATGGGTTCATTCTTCTTCAACGTGGCCATGATGGTGGGCACGGCAGCTTCAATGTCCTTCGCGGATTTACCGGCGAACTTCTTCACCTCGGCCACCAGCGCTTTGAAGTAGGTCTGCTGGTTCTCCAGCATCTCCGGCCCGCCCCGCGGGCCATGGCCGGGGCACACGATCTGCACGCCGAGCTTCTTCACGGCCTCCAGCGTCTCGATCCACTCGCTGATGTTGCCATCGCCGGTGAAGTTGTAGGGGCCATTCACGCAGGCATCGCCGGTGAAGAGGATTTTTTCCTTCGGCAGCCAAGCCCAGCCATCGCCATGCGTGTGCGCCGTGCCGAAGTGGAGCAACTCCACGCGATGCTTCCCATCGTCAAAGATGAGTTCGTTGCGATACAGCAGCGTGGGAGCCTTGAGTTTGCTGCTTTGAAGGTCCTTGCGGTTCTTCGCCGCCTCCTCCCAGCGACCAGGTTTGTCGCCGAAGAGGCTGGTTTCGTATTTTTTCATTTCCGCGAGAGCGCCTTCATGCGCCACGGGCGTGGCTCCTTTCTCCAACCAAACCTGATTGCCGTAGGCGTGATCGCCATGGTGGTGCGTGTCGAAGGCAAAACGCACCGGTTTATCTGTGATGGCCTCGATCTTCGGAATGATGACACGAGCACCGGAGGGAAAGTTCGCGTCGATCACGAGCACATAATCTTCAAAGACGACCCAGCCGTTGTTGCAGTGACCGGAGGGGCGGATTTCACCTTCGTGGAAATAAACACCTTCAGCCACCTTCTCCACCACGTTGACCTCCGCGTGGCAGGTCAGAGCGGAAAAACCAAGGGCGGCGATAGTGGGGAGCAAAGGAGCGATTTTCATCAGGGCGTCGAGTTTGAGAAAAAACGCTGCGTTTGGCAAGCTCGCTTGCTGAAAGATAAGTCAAAGTGTTAGCCATGCGTCGCTTCGCCCTTCACCATGCCCTTTCTCACCATGACCACCCGCCTCACCTGCACCGCCCTCCTCTGCCTCGCTACTTTCGCCGTCGCTGCGGATAATCCCAAGCTGCCGCGAGTCCCCTCCAAACCCATCGCCGTGAAGAAGGAACTGCTCTTTGAAGATGACTTCTCCACCAGCACACCGGCCAAGCCCTGGCACCGCGTGGTGGAGACCTTCACCTTTGAAAACGGCGAACTGAAGGGCACCCAGACGCGTGAGAAGGACGCCACCGCTCCCGATGGCAAGATCATCAAAGCCCACGCCGCCGTTCATGGCCTCGAAATCCCCACCCAGGACAGCGTGGTGGAATGCCACATCAAGTTTGACGGTGCCACGATGATCGATGTCGAGTTCGACGACCGGAAGTTCAAAGGCAGCCACTACGGCCATCTTTGCCGTGCTCAGGTGCGCCTGAACGGCGTCACGATCATCGACGAGAAGGACGGCAACATGCGCAGCGACATCTACGAGATGAAAAAGGACCCGGCGAAGAAAGCGGAGGTCACCAAACTGCTCGCGGGTCGCCAAGTGACCTACCCGGTGAAGCTGGAAACCGGCAAGTGGTATACCCTCGTCGTCGAAACGGTGGGTGATGAGATGCGGGTGAGCCTCGATGGCAAAGGCGTGGCCTGGCTGAAATCCTCCGGCATCGCCCACGCCACCAAATCGAAGATCGAACTCGGTGTGGCGGGCAAAACGGGCAGCTTTGACGATGTCAAAGTCTGGAACGCCGCTCCGGTGAAGGCCCAAAAGTAAGCTTCAAGGCACAAAAAACCGGACGCCCGCTTTCGCAGGCGTCCGGCGTGAGAGAAACGACAGGACGAGAATTACTTCTCAGTGGCTTCACCGGCCTGAAGCCAGCCGGAGATGCCTGCGGAGAGGTGCTTCACATTGGTGTAGCCGAGTTCAGCAGCCTTGTTGGCAGCGGCTTTGTAGGCGCTGCAGGAAGGGCCACCGCAATAAGCGACGACGAGAGCGCCTTTGTCAGCTGGGAGCTTGGAGGCGAGATCAGCCTTCGCTTCGGCGAAGTTGACGGCACCAGGAACGTGGCCCTTCGAGTAGGAGGCAGCGCCGTTCACGTCGATGACGGTGACCTTCTTGTCAGCGATGGCCTGCTTGAGGTCAGCGATGCTGATGTCCGGGAATTCAGCGGCCATGGCGGCGGTGGCAAACAAGGCGAGGACGAGAGTGAGGAGTTTCTTCATGGTTTGGTATGATTGGGTTATTGGTTCGTGTGTGTTGGTGCGAGGTGGCTGCCGCACCGGCAGGGACTCCGTTTACCGGAGCAAATTCATCAAGGAAGGTTGGTTGGATCAAATCGCACGCTGTTCAGACGCCGCCACGGGACAGATATTCCCACCGGATGAAAAAAACTCCGGGCGGGGTGGCGGGCGAGGGATTGCATGGGCTGTTTCATGCAGGAAAGACTGCGTCATCCATTACGCCGGGACGCGCGATTGGTTTCAAGACATTTTTTTGAGGCGAACCGTTTCAATCCATTGTAACAGCCCGCCTTTTTCCGGCCCGGAGCCTGGAGTCTTTCTCCATGCCCCACGCCCCATGCTCCTTGCCCCCTCCCATGCACTCCTCCCTCGAACTCATACGCGAAGTCGATGCCATCCAAATTCCCAGTGGCGACAGCATCAAGCTGCCGCTCGGGATGAAGGTCATCATCACCCAATCCCTCGGCGGCACCTACACCGTCGCCACGGACTTCGGCCTTGCCCGCATCCAGGCCGGTGACGCCGACGCCCTCGGCATCGACCCAGCCGCAGACAAAAAAGCCGAAGCCAGCCCCTCCTCGAACGTCCCCACCGAAGTGAGCGACCTCGAAGGCCAGGTCTGGAATCAGCTCAAAAACGTCTATGACCCGGAAATCCCGGTCAACATCGTCGATCTCGGCCTGGTGTATGATTGCAAGGTCGAAGCCGATGCCGAAGGCAAAAACAAAGCCATCGTGAAAATGACCCTCACCGCCCCCGGCTGCGGCATGGGCCCCACCATCGCCGCCGATGCCCAAAGCCGCATCATGACCATCGAGGAGATGGACGACGCCGCCGTCGAGCTCTGCTGGGACCCGCCGTGGAACAAGGACATGATCTCCATCGAGGGCAAAATGAAGCTCGGCATGATCTGAGCCGGAAAAATCTAAAATTTGAAATCTAAAATCTAAAATTCGATGCAGTCTCTTTGGAACGACACTGAAGCCGCCATTTTCGGAACCGACGCCCTCGGCCAACGCGTTTACACCAGCCGCCTCCTCGGCAAAAACCCCGCTCTCGTGCTCCATGGCGGTGGCAATACCTCGGTCAAAGTCACCGAGAAGGACTACTTCGGCGATTCCGTGGACATTTGCTACGTGAAGGGCAGCGGCTGGGATCTCGCCACCATCGAGCGTGAGGGCTTTGCCCCCGTTCGCATGGCAGCCCTCCTCAAAATGGCCCAACTGCCCACCATGACCGATGAGGACATGGTCCTGCAGCAACGCGCCGCGATGACCAACCCGAACGCGCCCGCTGCGAGCATCGAGGCCATTTTGCACGCCATCCTGCCGTTCAAGTTCGTCGATCACAGCCACGCCAACGCCATCTCCGCCCTCACCTGCGCCGC